>DASTWL010000012.1 GCA_035765895.1 Verrucomicrobiia bacterium
GCTCGCTGCGTTCATTGGTGGCCGGCAAATCCGTGTTCATCGGCGTCCCTCCGTGGTTGGGGCAGGGTTGAGGGTTGAGCGTTGAGGGGGCGGCCAACCCACCCCTGGCCCCTCCCGGGAGGGGAGCTTCGGTTCGTGTGGTTCGTGTGGTTCGTGGTTAAACTGTCCCCGTGGCTGACGTCTTCAGCAAACGCAAGCGGTCCGAGGTGATGGCGCGCATCCGGTCGCGCGGGAATCGCGACACGGAGCTGGCGCTGGCGAAGTTGTTGCGCGCGCACGGCATCACGGGGTGGCGGAGGCAGAGGAAAATCCGGGTGACATGTGGCGAGTGGCGTGTGACAAGCAAAAGCCCAAAGCCACGCTCATCCCCATTCACTCATCACTCGTCACTGACCGTCACGCCTGACTTTGTATTCCTCAAACAACGCGTGACGGTATTCGTGGACGGCTGTTTCTGGCACGGTTGTCCGCGGCATGCGACGCAGCCGAAGAACAACGCGGCGTTCTGGCGGCGGAAGCTGGCGGGCAACCGGGCGCGGGACCGGCGGGTGAACCGGGCGTTGCGGCGGGCCGGCTGGCGCGTGGTGCGGATTTGGGAGCACGCCTTGCGGCGGGCCACCAAGGGCACGCGGCGCGGGGTGCAGAATGCGGCACGCGGCACGCCGGCCGTCGTGCGGCGGATGCGGCGGACCCTGGGCGCGGAGCAACCTGCGGCGGCGCCATTTTCGTGAATGCTGCGGCCCACGTGCGCGGGGTGCGCCTGGAGCCGTTTCATAACTTTCGCAGTCGTGATCGCAGCCGGAACCCCCGCACCCCGACCGCACCCATCCGCTGGAGGTGGCCGAAGGCCGGGTGCGGGGATGCCGATGCGCCGGCCGGCTGCATCATTCATGAACCGCCCGGTCACCCGTGGCGCTTCCGCGTGGTGAGCAAAATGCCGCAGAGGGATCCGGTGCCGGCGCCCAGCAGCATGCCGACCAGCGCCCCGAGCAGAATGTTGAGCGGCTTGTTGGGCCGGGCGGGGCGCGCGGCCGGCACGGCCGAATCCAGAACCTGAACTTTCAGCGGGCTGTGGATGGAGGCGTTGTAGCCGATGTAGGCCGCAGCCACGGCGTTGGCCAGTTTGGCCGCCTCGACGGGACTCTCATCCAGCGCGGCAATTTCGACGATGCTCGTTTTGGGAAGCGCCCGCACCTCCAAACGCTGCCGCAGCACCGTCACGCCAGCCGAGGCCGGGAGTTTGCGACCGTCGTTGTATCGCCGGCCCCACTGGTCCTCAAGATCGAGATTCGTCACCACGGTTTGCAGCACGCTTTGGGAGGTGAGCACCTCCAACTCCGTGGGCAGAACGCCGGCCTGCGCGGCTGGTTGCGCCGGACCCGACGGCGATTCGCTGACCATGGGTGCATCAATCCGCATCCGCGCGCTGCTCAAATAGCTTTCGGGCAGAATAAATGTGATGAGCGTGGCCGTGATGACAACGAGCAGAAAAACCGCCAGGCCGACCGGCAAGCCGACGGCCACCGCGGTGCTCCACTCCGAGTTCGGTTGCGACGTGCTCATATTCTTCGCTTCGTGCGTTTTGCGGCCTTGAATCAACTTTGCCGCTTACTCATACCGCAGCGACTCGATGGGATCGAGGTTCGCCGCCTTCCAGGCCGGGTAGGTGCCGAACACGATGCCAACGACGGAGCAGATCACCAATCCGATGGCGGCCCAGTCGAAGGGAATCACGGCCGGCAGTTTCAGAAAAAAGGCCGTGGCGTTGCCGCCGGCGATGCCCAGCAGCACACCGGCGGCGCCGCCCACCTGGCACAACATCACCGCCTCCATGATGAATTGCGTCATGACGTTGCGCTTCTTGGCGCCCACGGCGCGGCGGATGCCGATCTCGCGCGTCCGCTCGGTCACGCTGACCAGCATGATGTTCATGATGCCGATGCCGGCGGCAATCAGCGCGATGGAGCTGATGCCCGCCACGCCCAGCCGCACCACCCGTGTGAACTTGTTGAACTGCGCAATCAACGATTCGTTCGACACGACGTCAAAGTCGTCCGGCTCGCCGGGGCGCACCTTGCGAATCACGCGCATCGCACCGCGCGCCTCGTCCATGGTGTCCTCGAAGCTGGCGCGGTCGCGCGCCTGCACCAGCAGGCTCAGGCTGCGGCTCCAGCGGCCGAAGCGGTTCAACCCGGTGGTCAATGGCACAATCGCCAGGTTGTCCTGATTCCCCGCGAGCGACCCGCCCTTGGGTTCCAGCACCCCGATCACGGTGTAATCAATGCCGTTCACCTTCAACCGTTCGCCCAGCGGCGAACCGAGCGGGAAAACCGTCTTCGCCACCGTCGCCCCCAGCACCACCACATCCCGCGCGCCATCCACGTCCGCCTCCGAAATGCTCCGGCCGTCGGCGATCGTCCAGTTGCGCACGGGAAAGCTGCCGGGCGTTTCGCCGAACAACTGGACGTTGGGCGCCGTCTGGGCGAAGCGCGTTTCGACCTGGCCGCCCCAAAACGTTGTTTCGATGCCGACGCTTTCGGCCAGCGTGAGCCGTTCCCGCAGCTTTTTGCCCATGGCGTAGGTGATGTCCTTGCGGCGGGCGATGCGCTCCCAGTCCGCCGTGTTGAACATCAGGCCGGGCCGTTTCTGGATCATGAAGCTGTTGATGCCGAGCTGGCTGAGTTTCGACTCGATGTCGCTTTGCATCACGCGCAACGCGGTCATCACGACGATGATGGAGAACACGCCGATCAGCACGCCCAGCAGCGTCAGCGCGGAGCGGAGCTTGTGCGCGGTGATGGCCTGCATGGCCATGGCAAACCCTTCGCGCAGTTCGGCGAGCAACAGGGTGGGGCGGCGCAGGCTCATACCAGGGTCATTCAGCGCGCAGGGCGTCCACCGGGTTCAGGCGGGCCGCGCGCCACGCCGGGAGAAAGCCGGATACAATGCCCGTCCCGGCCGCGACCACCAGGGACAGGGCCACAATTTTGGCCGACAACGTGGCGGGCATCACCTTGGACATGCCCCACGTGGCGGGCCAGGCGATGACCAGTCCGATCAGCCCGCCCAGCACGCAAATGGCCGCAGCTTCAATCAGGAATTGAATCAGAATGGTCCGCCGGTTGGCGCCGATGGCCTTGCGGATGCCGATTTCCTTGGTCCGTTCGGCCACGGAGACGAACATGATGTTCATGATGCCGATGCCGCCCACGAACAGCGACAGCCCCGTGATGAACAGCCCCACCGCCGCGATGGTTCCGGCCACGCGATGAAACGTGTCCACAATCTGATCCTGCTGGTTGATGGAAAAATCGTCCTCCACGTTGGGCGCCAGATGCCGCACCTGCCGCGTGTAGTAACGCAGTTCCTCACGCGCCTCGTCGAGGTCCAGGTTGTTCTTCACCTTGACCTGCAGGGAAACGTCGGGATTGCCGTTGAACGCGACGAGAAACTGGTTCAACGGCACGACGACCTGGCTGTCGGCGCCCCCTCCGCCAAACAGGCCGCCCACCGGTTCCAAAACGCCCACCACGTCGAAACTGTTGTTCCCCAGCTTCACGCGGGCGCCGAGGGGCGGATCGGCCTTGAACAGGTTCGAGGCCACGGTGGCGCCCAGCACGCAGACCGGCCGGCCGCCGGCCGCCTCCGCCGCGGTGAGAAACCGGCCTTGCGCGACGGTGACGCCCGCCGATTGCAGATACGCCTCGGAGGTGCCCACCACGCTGACGGTGTCGGACTCGCGGCTTTTGTAGCTGATGGCGCGGCTCGTCTGCGCCACCGGCGCCACCGCCTGCGCGATGTCAATCTGCCGCATGACGGATTCAGCCTGCGCCACGGTGAAGACGCGCCGGCGGCTCATCCGCAGCCATTCTTCATGCGAGCTGATGATCCAGTCCATCCGCTGCACGTAGAGCACGTCGGCCCCGATGGAGGAGACGCTTTGCATGAAGGCGCGGTTCAACCCTTCGATGGCCGTGCCCATCAAGGTCACCGTGACGATGCCGATGACGATGCCCAGCGTGGTCAGGCAGGAACGCAGCTTGTTCGCGCGGATGGCCGACCACGCGATCAGCAAACCTTCCTTCAGCTCGGTGAAGAAGTTCATGGCCGGGGGCGCAGTTCATCACTCGCAATCAACCCGTCGCGAATGCGGACGATGCGCCGGGCATGGCGGGCAATGTCCTCCTCGTGCGTCACGAGAATGATGGTGTTGCCCTTGTTCGACAGCTCTTCAAACAGCGCCATGATTTCCTCGCCCGTGCGCGAGTCGAGATTTCCCGTCGGCTCGTCGGCGAGCAGGATGGAAGGCTTGTTGACCAGCGCCCGGGCGATGGCCACGCGCTGCCGCTGGCCGCCGGAGAGCTCGTTCGGCTTGTGCTGCATCCGGTCCGTCAGTCCGACGTTCGCCACCGCCGTCAGCGCCAGCTCGCGCCGTTCCGCCGCCGGCACGCCCGCGTAAATGAGCGGAAGCTCGACGTTGTGGAGCGCGCTTGAACGCGCCAGCAGATTGAACGTTTGAAACACAAACCCGATCTCACGGTTCCGGACTTCGGCGAGCGCGTTGTCGTCCATGTCGCTCACGTCGGTGCCGTTCAGCTCGTAGGTGCCCGCGGTCGGCGTGTCGAGGCAGCCGATGAGATTCATGAGCGTGGATTTGCCGGAACCGGACGGTCCCATGATGGCCACGTATTCGCCGCGCTCGATGCGCAACGACACCTCGCGCAACGCGTGCACCGTCTCGCTGCCCATCTGGTAGCGGCGCGAAATCTTGTCCAGTCGGATCAGCGCCATGCGTCAGCTCTTCTTGTCGGTCTCCGGCTTCTCCGCTCCGCCCTGGTGGATTTTCGAGCCGTCCTCCAGATCGCGCGTCACCGCCTTGAAGCCGCCCGAGACGATTTCCTCGCCCTCCTTCAGCCCGTCGGTGATTTCCCAGTAATTGTCGTCGCAGATGCCGATTTTCACGGGCGTCTGCTTGACGGTGTCGCCGTTCACCACGAACACCACTTCGACGGGTTTAGCCGCCTTGCGTTCGGCCCGGGCGCCGGCCGCGGGCGAGTTGGTCGGCGGATCCAGGCGGGCCAGGGCATTCGTGGCGGCCTTGGGCAGGCGCGCGGTCACGGCCGAGATGGGAACCGTCAGCACGTTGGTCCGGTAACGCGTTTCAATTTCTGCGGTCACCGACATGCCCGGCAGGAAGTTTTCCTTTTCCTTGATCCGGATGCGCACTTCGAACTTGGTGGCGTCCTGCGATGCACCGGCCGCGGCCGAGGCGGCACCCGGCAGGGCCGAACCCTTCGCAGAATTGGCGATTTCGGTGACTTCGCCCTTGAACTTGCGGTCCTTGAACGCGTCCACTTCGAGCCGCGCCACCTGGCCGGGCTGGATGAGCACGACGTCCATTTCGCCAATGTCCACCCGCGCCTCCATTTCGTTCAGGTCGGAGACCACCATGATGTCCGTGCCCGCCATCATGGCCGTGCCGACGACGCGTTCGCCGACCTGCGAAATCAGCCGCGTCACCGTGCCGTCGAGCGGCGCGTAAATGGTCGTCTTGCGCAAGTCCTCCTCCGCCTTGTCGAGCGACGCCTTGGCCATCTCGATTTGGTGCCGGGACTGCGTCAACTGGGCCTTCGCGATTTCGTAGGCCGTTTTCACGTCCAGGAAGGCGGATTCGGAAATGAGTTTGCGGTCGAACAACTCCTGGTTGCGTTTGAATTCGGCCTCGGCCTTGCCGAGGTTCGCTTCGGCGGTGGCTTCGCCCGCCAGCGAAACGGAGTAGCTGGCCTGCGCGGAATTGCGGCTGGCAACGTAGAAGTCCGGCTTGATGCGGACGAGCAAATCGCCCTTGTGCACGACCTGGCCTTCCTTGACCGGCAGTTCGATGATTTCGCCGCTGACCTCGGGGCTGATCTTCACCTGGGTCACCGGCTGGATGCGGCCGTTGGCGACGACGATTTCCGTCAAATCGCGCCGCGCGACTTTCTCGGTCTGCACGCGGATGAAGTGGTCGCGCTTGCTGAACGCCACCCACGCGCCCAGCCCGGCCAGCAGCAATGCCAGACCGCCCAAGACGATGATTTTTCTGCCTTTCCTTGAACGAGCCATTGATGTTGTTCCTTCCTCAGTTGTGCGCCCGGCGGATCCGCAGGCGGACCGGACGACTCAGTGCGCGCCCGTCAGGGTCGCCACCGCCTTCTGCATGCCGAGCGCAAATCCCAGCCAGGCGCCCGTGATGACCACCCAGACGCCGATCACCCACGCCATTCCTTTGACCACGGAAACCTCGCAAAGTTTTGCGAGGCCGATGGAAACCACCACCAGCGCCCACAGCGTGAAAACGTCCAGGCCAACCAGCGAGGTGTGCAACGGGTTCGTGGGATCGAAGGATTTGAGCAGGAGCACGGGACCGGGACTGGCGAAGAGGTTGCCAAGGGCCGCGCCCAGCAGGCCCTTCACCAAGGCGCCGATGGCGAGAATCACCAGCGACAACCCCGAAACCTCCACCGCCTTCAGGTATTCGACGGGGCGTTTGAAAATGAAACAGGCCCCCACCCACACAATGAAACCGCCCCAAAAGACCTTCACTCCGGCGGCAAACACAGGCGCCACAAATCCGCCAATCATCTGCCCGATGCCGGCAAAGCGGGCCGTGCTCGCCTTGATCTGATCCGCCTGCGCCTGCGTCATCTTGCCGGCGTCAATCTGCTTCTGGAACTGCTGTTGCATGGCGCGGTCCTGCACGTCGACCATCTGCTGCCGGATGGCCTCCTGCGAAAACAGGATGGCCGCCGCACACCAACTGGCGAGGAGGAACAGCGCCGCGGGCACCAGCCAGTTGGCGTGACACAGTGCCATCGCCTTGACTTCGGCGAACACGTCACCCGGCGCGACAAGGACGTTCAGCAAGCGGCTGGCAAGCCGCGACGAAGGCACGGCGGTGGCGGTTGCAACGGGCGGCGTGTCGGAGTTCATGGCGCGGCTGGGTTGTCGTTGACCTCGTCATTGGCCGGGCTGGGCACCCCCCAAGGGAATTTCCGGCGGTGGCGGGACTATAAACAGCCCTTGCTGTGAGGCCAATGAAATTGCGCATCGGCTACTTGAGCGCCGCCCCGGCGCCCAGCGCCATCACCAGCAGTTCGGATAACAGCCAGTATCCGAAAACCAGATAGGTGGCGCGAATCCATGGCCGGCCCGTCAGCCGCGCCAAGCCCGCCCCCAGGACGCCCACCAGCCAGAAGTTCATCAGGTTCAGCGCCACCGCCACCACGGTCTGGGACTGCGGAGAATTGAACTCCACCACGGACAGGCCCAGCCCGGACGCCGATCCGGCCGCACCGAAGCGGACCGTCAGCACCAGCAGCACGACGGAACTCAGCACCCCGATCATCGAGGCCAGTCCGGTGACTTCCAGCGACTTTCCATACGGAATGGGCGCCCGCAAAAAGGCCCGGGCCAGCAACCACATCACGAAGGCCCACCAGAAAATGCGCGCGACCCCGTAAGCCAGCGCGGCCGTGACCATGACCGCCTGCACCACCTTCGGCCGCGCCATCCGATCCACCATGGCCAGCAACTGGTCCGCGTCGGCCTGCGTCATTTTGCCGTCCTTGACGGATTGCGCCACCGAACTGGTCTGCGCCTCGCGCACCTTGTCCAGCAATTCATTCACCTGCTTTTGCGCCGTGGGCATGGAAAAGATGACGTAGGCGGACAAGGCCAGGGTAAGCCCGCCCAGCAACATCGGCACCAGCCAGTTGCCGGCCGCCCGCCGCGACACCCGCACCTCGTCAAAAACGTGATTGGGAATGGCGAATACGTTCAGCAACCGCGCGAGCAGGGACGACGCGGGCGGTGGGGGGGGCGGCGGCGCAGGAATGGTCTCCAGCACCGGAGGCAGTTCAGGGTCGTTGTCGGACATGATCAATCCGGTCACTACGCCGGATGACGAACCTGCCGCAAGCGCGCCGCCTTGTCGAGCTTGTCGCTGCGCAACGGCTGCGCCATAGTTTGCGCGCCGATTGTGAAAATTCTTGTCGCCATCACCGGAGCCAGCGGTGCGCTCTACGCCCAGCGCCTGCTGGACCACCTCGACCCGCGCCAGCACGAAATCCACATCGTGCTCAGCAACTACGCCAATCAGGTCATCCGCGAGGAACTGCCCGCCGGTTTGCAACTCCGGGAGGGCGTGCAAACGCACAGCCTCAAGAGCATGAATGCCCCGTTCGCCAGCGGCTCCAATCCGCCGGACGTCATGGTCGTCATCCCGTGCAGCATGGGCACCATGGGCCGCATCGCCCACGGTTACAGCGAGGACGTCCTGCTGCGCGCGGCCGACGTGGTGCTGAAGGAAAAGCGCCGGCTCATTCTCGTTCCGCGCGAAACGCCCTTGAATTTGGTTCACGTGAAGAACATGGAACTGCTGCTGCTGGCCGGCGCCACGATTCTTCCCGCCAATCCCTCCTACTACACGCGGCCCAACACCGTCGAGCAGGTCGTGGATACGGTCGTGGCCCGGGTGCTCGATCACATCGGCGTCTCCCATCAGCTCGTCGCGCGCTGGAGCGAGGAGAAGGAATAGAATGGAAAAACATCGAACACCGAACACTGAACGCCGAACATCGAACGGGGCAGGTGGACGCGGCACTGGGCGTGTATTCGATTTGGAGGATCGATTGCTGGAATTTGCTTCGGCGGTAATCGATGTCACGGAGAAACTCCCGAACTCCCGTTCGGGCAACCATGTAGCGGGCCAGTTGTTGCGCAGCGGCACCTCACCGTTTTCAAATCACGGGGAGGCGGAATCCGCTGAATCACCCGATGATTTCATCCACAAGCTGAAGATTTGCTTGAGGGAACTTCGTGAAACCCGGCGGTGGCTTCGGTTGATTTATCGCCAGAGCTGGCTGCGAACTGACCAGCAACTTCAGGCGGCTCTCATCGAAGTGGAGGAGTTGACGCGCATCTTCGTCGCCAGCATCCGCACAGCTAAACAGAACCAGATTCAGAGCAAAACCAACAAGTCAACCCCAGACACTCGAAGCTGAAACACTTCGGTGTTCAGTATTCGATGTTCGATGTTCGATGTTTTCCTTAATTAGCAAATGGGCCGGCTTCGTGCGCTTCTCGCACACCATTTTCGCCCTGCCGTTCGCGCTGGCGGCGATGGCGGTCGCCGCGCGTGACCAGCGCGGCTGGCCCGGCTGGCGCACGTTTGGATTGATCCTGGCCGCGATGGTCTGCGCCCGCACCTGTGCGATGGCGTTCAACCGCATCGTGGACCGCAAGTTCGACGCGGAAAACCCCCGCACGGCCAAACGGCACCTGCCCGCGGGCCAGATCAGCCTCGCCAGTGCCGTCCTGCTGTGCCTGCTGGCCGCCGCCGGCCTGATCGGCGCCGCATTCTTTCTGAATCCGCTCTGCTTCCGGCTCTCGCCGGCGGCGTTGATCGTCATTTGCTTCTACTCGCTGACCAAACGGTTCACGGATTTCACCCACGTCTTTCTCGGCGTCGCGCTGGCGTTGGCTCCCATCGGCGCGTGGCTCGCCGTGAAAGGCGCCCACGTCTCATCGCTGGAAATCCTGCAAATGTCCGTGCTCGCCGTCGCCGTCATCCTGTGGCTCGTCGGGTTCGACATCATTTACGCCTTGCAGGACTACGATTTTGACCGCACGCGCGGTCTGCACTCGCTGGTGGTGCGTTGGGGGCCCGATAACGCCCTGGCCGCCGCCTTCCTGGCGCACATGATCATGTGCGGCCTGCTCTTCGCCTTCGGCCAGCTCTGCCGGTTCCGCATCGCCTACACGGTGGGCTGGACCCTCATCGCGCTCTGTCTGGCGCTGGAACATTGGATTGCCCGCCGCCGCAGCCTGAACTGGATCAACCTCGCCTTCTTCCGGCTGAACGCGCTCATCAGCATGGTCTTTCTTGCCGTGACCGTGGCGGAAGTCGTCTTCCACGGCGGATTCCAGCTTGCCGACCACTGAAGCCGCCCCCCCGGTCCAACCGCAGGCTTGACATGCCTAACACATCAAGGCATAGTGTCGCTATGCTTGCAAAGGAACTGGTCGCCGCCTCCACCGTGCCGCTCGTTTTGTCCGTATTGACCGAGGGCGAAAGCTACGGCTACGCGCTCATCCAGCGCGTGCGCGAATTGTCCGGCGGCAAGATCGAGTGGACCGAGGGCATGCTCTATCCCGTGCTGCACTGGATGGAGAAGGAGAAGTTGATCGAGGCCGAGTGGCGCGAGGCCGAGACCGGCCGGAAGCGGAAGTATTATCGGCTGCGCAAGGAAGGCCGCAAAGCTCTGGTGCAGGAAAAACAACAATGGCTGACCGTCCACGAAACCCTGAGCAATCTATGGAAAACTCAACTGCGTTCGACCTGAACCTGGCGATTCAACGCTGGCAAAATGCGCTGGCCCAATCACCCGCGCTGCAAAGCGAACACCGTGACGAACTGGAATCGCACCTGCGCGATTCCGTCAGCGAGCTGCACGCACACGGACTTTCGGAAGAGGAATCCTTCCTCGTGGCGGTTCGCCGGATGGGGCGGCCCGACGCGCTGGGCGAGGAATTCGGCAAGGTGAACACCGTGGCGATCTGGCGCACCCGCGCCGTCTGGATGCTGGCGGGGATGCTGTTCCTGACCATCGGGTGGGATTTCCTCGAAACGGTTGCGGCGGCGACGGCCTATGTGAGCAGCGCGTTCAGTTCTGATGGTTTGCTGCTGGGCTGGCTCGGCGGCGCTGCCCGAATGGCGATGTTTGCCGGCATGGCCTGGATGTTCTGGCGTCTCGCGAACGGCCGCTGCAGCGGCTTGGGAAGATTCACCCAACCACTCAGTCGGCGTCCTGTTCTGTGCGTGCTGATGGCTGTTTTGGGGTTGGGATTGTTGAGCTTTACCCGCCTCGCGTTCCAGATGCTTTACATCCGGAATCTCGCGCCTGTCCCGCTCGGGCAAAGTTACCTCATCCAGCGCTGGTTCACGGCTTCAACCCCCTTGATCCAGATCGCGCTCATCATTGCGCTGATCGCGAAACTCAGGTCTTGGCGATCCGGCAACCGAACTGGCTCGCGCGTCGCCACGTGGATGCTCATTCTTACGGTCGCCATCGGGCTGACGCTCGCCCCGGCTTCCGCTCAATCCAATGCCGCTTCGCCAAACAGCGCTCCCTCCGAGAAGCAGGCTCTCGTCACGCTGGACCACGCCATGACACTCTGGCGCGCGGGCAAGAAGGACGAGGCGGCGGTGCAATTCCTCGCTGTGGACTTCAGCAAGCGGCCGCTCTTTCCCTCCGGCTCCGTGCTGAACTTCACCGAAGCCCAATTTATCGCCCTGCCCCAAGCTGCCCGCGACAAGATGGCGAAGCCCATGCAGGACGACCTTCAGACCCTCAAGCAAATCGCCGCCCACGTCCGCGCCGCTGGCGAAGCCGCCAAAACCGCCGGGGATACGACC
Source organism: Verrucomicrobiia bacterium (assembly GCA_035765895.1). NCBI lineage: Bacteria > Pseudomonadati > Verrucomicrobiota > Verrucomicrobiia > Verrucomicrobiia bacterium. The sequence goes on from DASTWL010000012.1 coordinate 11,459, forward strand.
AAGGCCACGCAGTGCTCCACACAGTTGCAAAAATGCGGCGACGCCTTTGACCAGCCAGATTCGCTCGCGCTCCGCAAACTCGTGGGCAAGGCGTTCAAAAAGATGGCAGTCACGGCGCCCAAATGAAGCACGCTGAATCCGCCTGCCCGCGCGTTTGACGCATTTGCCTTGCCCCGCAATCGCTGCTTTAATGGGCGAGCGATGCATTTTTTTGTTCAACGCAGCGAACTGCGCGACATCTACGACAAAGTGGCCGAGGGCCGGCGGATTTCCGAGGCTGACGCGCTCCGCCTTTTCGAGAGCAAGGACCTCAATGCCGTCGGCGCCATCGCCGACCTGGCGCGCCAGAAGAAAGTCGGCGACCGCGCCAGCTATATCGTCAACCGCTACATCAACTACTCGAATTACTGCATCCTGAGCTGCCAGTTCTGCTCCTTCGCGCGCAAGAAACGCGACGCCGACGGCTTCCAGTTCACCGTGCCCGAGATGGTCGAGAAGGCGCGCGAAGCGTTGAAGATTGGCATCACCGAACTGCACATTGTCGGCGGGTTGCACCCCTCGCTGCCGTTCAATTACTACACGGATATGCTCAAAGCGCTGAACGCGCTCAATGATGAATCGTGTAGCACCCGTGTCTCGCGGGCCGGTTCGGGCGTCTCGCCCGAATCATCGGACGCTGCCAGTTTGGGGGCCGAAAAGTCAGGAGAGGAAGATTTTCGGCGGGACGCCGAAAACAACCCGCGAGACACGGGTGCTACACGACTTCATTTGAAATGCTTTACTGCGATTGAAATCCTTCACCTGGCGTGGCTGGCCAAGAAATCGGTTGAGCAAACACTGATTGAATTGAAAGAGGCCGGCCTCGATTCACTCACGGGCGGTGGCGCGGAAATTTTCCGCAAGGAAGTCCGCAGCGCCATCGCCAAGGGCAAGGAATCCGCCGAGGAATACCTCGACGTGCATCGCACGTGGCACCGGCTTGGCCAGCGCAGCACCTGCACCATGCTCTTCGGCCACGTGGAATCGCTCGCCGACCGCGTGGACCACCTCCGCATGCTCCGCGAATTGCAGGATGAAACGCACGGCTTCGTCGGCTTCATCCCGCTCGCGTATCAGCCCGAGCACAACAACATCCCCGTCACGCACCCGCCGACCGGCTACGACGCGCTGCGCACCATCGCGGTCGCGCGCACCTACCTCGACAACTTCGACCACGTCACGGCCTACTGGGTCGGGCTGGGGATGAAGCTGGCGCAGGTGGCGTTGAGCTACGGCGCGGACGACATCCACGGGACGATCATCGAGGAACACATCTTCCGCATGGCCGGCGGGCAGGCGCCGCAACTGCAGGCCGAGGCGGACCTGCTGAAAGCCATCCGCGAAACCGGCCGCACGCCCGTCCAACGAAACACCTTCTACGAGCCCATCAAAGTCTGGGAGCCGTTGCCGGCAGCGAACAACGGCGGTGAGCTGAAACAGCAACCTTCCGCCGGGCTGGAGAAGAATCTGGCGACAGGGTGAGGACAATGGGTCCGACCACTAACAATGCGGAAGCAGAAAGAATGGCAGCTGAGCTACATCATGTGCTCTACGAGATTAAGATGCTTACGCACGCCGTTTTTGCCCTCAGTGAGCGTAATCTTCGCAACGACTATCGGAATGCGTGGATCGAGTCGTTCGCAATACACGCCCGTAACTTGAACGGGTTTTTCGGGATCAAGAAGAAGCCGAAGGATGGCAAAAAGGGATACATGAGAGCCGGCCATTTTGTTGAATGGAACAACTCTTATCAAATCAACGGAAAGCTGGATGCTCGTGCTTGCGAGCAAGTGGCTCATATCACATTTAATCGCGAAGCCCCGGAAAAGAAGACTGGTTGGGACGTCAAAGGTGTTTATGAATTGCTGCGCGTGCCTTCAATGGAGTTTCTTAAGGCAGTCGCTGCCGACGAAACTCTCATGGCTTGGGGCGATAATCGGCAGCAGACGGAAGAATTGCTTAGTTTTCTTCCGCGGATCGCAATCGTCTGATTGTATACCCACGGCTTTTGAAGCCCGGCGCTGACGGTCCGAGCTGCACGGGCGAGCAACGGCTACGCTGGGTCTGCGTTCCACAATTCTCCGCTACCCTGAAAGGTTTCCATCACGCGCAGTTTGGTTCCACGTCCTCCCTCACCCTGACCCTCTCCCCAAGGAGAGGGAACAGCCGTTGCTCGTCTCCTGATTACTCGACAGCGCTCGTGCCATATACAGCGCACGGGTTTTTCCAAAGAGCGACGAGCGTTTCTCCTTCTCCTGGGGGAGAAGGCCGGGATGAGGGCGGGCGTCCACTCGATTTGGTAGGGACGCCGCGCTGGCGGCGTCCCCGTCGCCGAGCGCAGCGTCAGGCGACGGAATCGGGAGTCGTGCGACTCACCCCACAAGGGAGCACCACCTGACGCTTCGCTCGGTGGTGCGGACATTGCAGCGCGATGTCTCTACCAGCCGTGGGCTGAGCGAGGAGTATAGCCGCTGGCCGTCTCCGGCTGCCCGATGATCTCCGCGCGGATTCCGGCGCACAACATTTCCAATCATCGGCGAGCGCTTCTCCTTCTCCCGGGGGAGACTTGAGCCGCTTGGGAAGTGGCGTAAGGAATTCGGCCGAGCCGAATGCCCGCAGGGCCGAATGAGCGGGAGCGAATGAGTCCACGCCGGGTGAGGGCGGGCGTCCACTGGCTTCGTCCCTGCACCGGCTGACCGGCAACCTGGCTGCGCGCCCGCCTCAATTTCCCACCGCTCTCCCTCAACCTGCCGGAGCGCCGGCGTCCTCGCCGGCTTGGGTCGTGCGCCAGCCGAAAGCCGGCGAGGACGCCGGCGCTCCCATCAGCGCATTCCGGGCGCATCCCGTGACACGCATGGCCAAAAGTGGCGCGTGGACGCATTGCATGCATTGCCGCGAATTGGAATGCTCACCGGACAGGCGGGGACGCCTGTCCCACACACGGGGCGACCCTGCCGGATGAGCTTGGCCGCCGTTGCCTATTTCGCGGCGGTCCACTTCGCGAAATCGCGCAGCAGCTCGCGCGGGTTGCCGGTGAACCAGGCGTAGCCATCGCGGCGTTCGCGTGAGAGGTCGGCGACGTCATCGTGAATGGTCTTGTCGCGGTCGCCGAAGATCGGCCGGTCGGTGCCGATCTGGTAGAAACGCGCCCACACCGGTCCACTGCCGGGCGTCGGCACGAGCAGCCGTCCCTGCCCGGGCACGGTGCGGAACGCTTGGTCGCGGATTTGCGTGCGTTCGAACCACGCCGCCGCCCCGCGCACCGCCGCTTCGACCTCCGCATCCGGCCGGGGTAATTCCATGAGCAACCGGGCGAGCGCGGCGCTTTCCGCGCTGCACAACGACGACATTTCGAAATTGCGGGCGGCGGTGGGCAGCAGCGTCAGGGCGTCGTGCTGTTGACACCAAACGGTGCGCCGGCCGTTTTCCCGGACCTGGGTGGCGAGCAGACAGGTGACGGCCCGGCGCACGCTCGCGGCGGCCTGCTGGCGCAGTTCGGCGCTGGTGAATGGATAATCCTCCCGTCCCGCCGCCACTTCCTGCAGAAACTGCATCACGTTCAACATGGCGTTGTCGTTGTAGGTGATGGCGTCGTGGTAGCCGCCCTGCAACGGCCACACCTGCGGCCAGCCGCCGTTCGGGTATTGCGCCGCGAAGAGGTAGCCGCAGCCGCGCGTGAATGCCTCGCGATACGCCGCCGGCGCGTTCGAGCCGGCCGCAGCGATGACCTTTGCCAAGAAGCGCAGTTCGCTGGTGGTCGCGCCGTTGTCGATGGTGCCAACGTAACTCCACTGCACCCCGCCCAACGCGTCGTTGTCGTTCGTGCCCACGAAGCGCGAACGGTTGTCCGGCGCAAAGCTCTCACCCGCCGCGCGCGGATGCCGGGACAGGTCGAGATTTTTGCTCCAGCCGCCGGCGGGCGTCTGGAAGGAGAGCACAATGTCCGCGAGCCGCCGGGCCTCCGCTCCCGCATACCATTCTGGTGGCCGCGTCAACGGCAGCGAACGCGCGTTTTTGTCCGCCGGCGGCCGCGTGGATTCCTGCAACCCGCGCCGGGCCAGCTCCTGTTGCAGCGCCAGTTGATCGGTCCGCCGTTGCGCCCGCGTGCGGGCGAGGTATTCGCGCCAGGCCGGCTGTTCCGCGGCGGGCAGCGCGGCAATGCGCTCCGCCGTCACCGGCCGGGCCGCGACGTTGGTGCCGATGGCGGAACCCCGCGCCGGCCGGCCGCCGACGCAGACGACGAAGAGCAAGCCAAGGGCGAACGGGTGACGGGTCATGATTCGACAATCTTGCGCGCCCGGCCCAGCGAACCCAAGTTAAACACCTGCGTGTAACCCATCGCCCGCAGGCGGCGCCGGGCGATGGCGCTGCGCGTGCCGCTCAAGCAGTGCAACAGCAGCGGCGCGTTCGGGTCGGACGCCACCGTGCGGATGCGCTCCGCCAGTTCGTCGAGGGGCACGTTGATCGCGCCCCGCACGTGGCCGCCGTTGAATTCGCCGCGGGAACGGACATCCAACACTTTCGCTCCTTGTTGCAGCCACCGCCGCGCGGCCGCCTCCGAAATCTGGCCCGCTTTTTTGAGCCCGAGCAGCAACAGGAACAAACTCACGCCGACGGCCAGGATTACAAAAGAGCTGTTGTCCATGGGCACAGATTCGGAGACGATGCGGGGAAAATCCAGCGTGAATCCGGCCGCGCGCCGCGGCGTCGAACCCACTCAGCCAATTCCCATGAAACCCATCCTGCTCTCCGTCTTGTTGAGTCTTGTGGCCACGTGTCCGGTCCGGGCGGACCTCACCCTCGCCCGCGACGGCCAGGCCCAATGCGTCATCGTCCGGCAGCCCGGCGCCACGCCTGCCGAGACGAATGCCATCGCCGAACTGGCCGCCACCTTGCATGAAATCACCGGCTCCGCATTCGTCATCGTCGAGGCCAGCAACCAACCGCCCGCGCCCGCCATCATTGTTGGGCCGGGACCGGCGGCGCGCGCGGCTTTTCCCAAGGTGGATTGCGCCAGGCTCGGCGCGGAAGAGATCGTCATTCACACGTGGGGCAATCGCCTGCTGCTGGCCGGCGGGCATCCGCGCGGAACGCTTTATGCCGTCAGCCAGTTTCTGCAACAGCAATGCGGCGTGCGTTGGTGGACGCCATGGGCCACGCGCATCCCCAAACAGCCCACGCTCAAAATCGGTTCGCTGAACGTGCGCTACCAGCCGGTGTTCGAAGCGCGCGATCCGTTTTGGTTTCCCGCGTTCGACGCCCGCTGGGCCGTGCGCAACCGGTCCAACAGCCAGTCGGCCAACATTCCGGACGATTGGGGCGGCTGCATTCGCTACAAGGGTTTCGTTCACACGTTCTACTCGCTCGTGCCGCCCGCGGAACATTTTGCCCAACATCCGGAATGGTTCAGCCTCCGCAACGGGAAGCGCACGCACGACAACGCGCAGCTTTGCCTGTCGAATCCGGAATTGCGCGACTTCGTTGTCGAACGCGTAAAGCAATGGCTGCGGGAATCGCCCAACGTGCGGATCATTTCCGTCTCGCAAAACGACTGCCAGGGCTGGTGCGAATGCGCGCAATGCCAGGCGCTGGATGACGCCGAAGGCAGCCATGCCGGATCGATGATTGCCTTCGTCAATTACGTCGCGGAGAAAATCGAAAAGGATTTCCCGCAGGTCGCGGTGGACACGCTGGCCTATCAATACACGCGGCACCCGCCACGCACGCTCCGGCCGCGTCCGAACGTCATCGTCCGGCTGTGCAGCATCGAGTGCAACTTCCGCGACCCGCTCGACGCGCCGGCGAACGCGAAATTCGCCGAGGACATCCGCGGCTGGGCGAAGCTCTGCGACCGGCTTTACCTCTGGGATTACACGACCGACTTCGCGCACTACGTCCAGCCGCATCCGAACTGGTTCACGCTCGGGCCAAACGTGCGGTTCTTTGCGGCGAACCACGTGAAGGGCGTCTTTGAACAGGGCGCCTATCAGGGGTTCGGTGCCGAGTTTGCCGAACTCCGCGCGTGGGTGCTGGCGCAATTGCTCTGGAATCCCGCGCAGGACGACCGCGCGCTCATCGATGAATTTCTGGACGGCTACTACGGCCCGGCCGCGCCGCCGATTCGCGCCTATCTGCAATTGATGCACGACGCCTCGGCGGGCTGGAATCTCACCTGCTATTCGCCGCCGAACGCGAAGTTCCTGAACTTCACCACGCTTGCCGCCGCGGAGAAACTCTGGGCCGAAGCCGAACAGCTCGCGCCGCCGGAAATTCTGCCCCGCGTGCAGCTCGCCCATCTCTGGCCGCGTTACGTCTGGCTGAGCCAGTGGGACCGGTTGCGCAAGGAATGCACCGCCGCTGGCGCCGTTTGGCCATTGAACGAATCCCGCGTCACCGAAGCGGAGAGCTGGCTGCGGCTCGCGCAAGGCCAGCCGGGAATGCCGTGGACACGCATTGCGCGCATCAACGAGCCGGGACTAACGCCGGAAAAGTTCGTGGAGCAAATCCGCCAGAAAAACTGAGGCGCGCGCGAGAACACAGGACGAGGCAGCTCCGGACGAGCCGGCTCCCCCTCACCAAGAACCGGAGCGCCGACTTGCAGTCGGCTTTGGAGTTATCGAACATCCAAAGCCGGTCACAGACCGGCGCTCCGCCCGGGCAGTTCAAGGGTTCAAAGCGCGAACCGGTTCGGGAAATTCTCTCCCGTGAAACCGGAGCCCGCTCCGTAGTGGGACAGGCATCCTGCCTGTCCTGTGGCGCGGTCAAACTCGGGGCAACCCTGCTCCCAATGACGGCCTCACCGGACAGGCATCCTGCCTGTCCCACTAATCGCTCAATCATCGTCGCCCACCAGCTTCACCGCCCATTCAGGATACGGCGTCTGCGGCCCTTTCATCGCGCGCCAGAGGATGCGATTGAGCGTGTCCTCGGGGCACTGGTCCGGTTCGGTGAGCGGCAATCGCGCACTCACGAGTGCATCACGACGCAATTGCGCGTCGGCCACCTTTTTCGGATCCGGATTCATTTCGTCGAGCGGCACTTGATTCGTCACCGCTGTGAATGGCGCGAAGTCGGGCACGTCGGTGAAGCAATCCGCCATCGGCGTGGCTGTGGCGTCGAGCTGGTTCATCGGCGGCAGGCCGAGGATGAGTTCCATCGTGCGGATCAAGCTCGTCTGGTTGTAACGCGTGTGGATGACTGCGCCGCGTTTGGTGTAGGGGCTGGCCACGTAGGCCGTCGAACGGTAGCCGCTGACGTGATCCCAGCCGTCCTGCGGATCGTCTTCCATCGCGAACACCACCGTGTTCGACCAAAATGAACTGTGGCTGAGCGCCTCAATCACCTGCCCCATGGCGAGGTCATTGTCGGCCACCTGCGCGGCAGGCGTGGGCTGGCCGACGCCCGTGCCGCTGGTGTGATCATTCGGCAAATAAAGAATCGTGAACGCCGGAAGACTGCCGTTGCGTTCACATTCCTGAAGATTGGCGATGAACTGTTGCGCCCGCCAGACGTCGGGGATTTTCAAATCCCAACCTGCGGTGTTCGTCACGATGTAGGGCTGCAACGAGGCGATGCCGGCTTCGCTCCAGCGCCGAACCGTATTCGTGCCTTTGGTGAAATCCTCCCAGTGATCGCGGAAGTGAATTCTCCCTTTGCGGGTCGGATCGGCCCATCGCGCCTGGGTGAAGCAAAACTCGCCGAACACGCGCAGCGACCGGCCGTGCGCCAGCAGGTTGTCCCAGATGAAGCCGGCGGGCGAATACGCCAGCGCGTCCACGTCGTCCTCGCCCGCGCCGTCGGGATAGCTGCGCGGAAAACCGGCGAAGGACTTTTCCATGTAATCCGTGGCCATCGCGGTCGTGGCCCATTGATGCCCGTCCGCGCTGAGAATGCCCGAGCAGTAGGTGTTGTCGAGCAGGGCGAATTCACGCACGATCTGGTGCTGGTTCGGCGTCACGCGTTCGCCGAAAATGCAGAGGCTCGGGTCGCCATTGCCGCGCAAATCGTCGCCGAGCACCTGATCGTAGGTGCGGTTTTCCTTGATGATATACACCACGTGCCGAAACACGCCGGGCTCGCCGACCCGCTCGGGCACGGGCCGCGGCGGCTGACCGGGCCGCGCCGGCAACGCCGCCTGACGCAACCGGGGATAGCGCATGTTCGCCAGCGCGATGCCGGTGTATTTCCGCAGGCCCCATTTCGCGGGCACCGGCACCAGCGAGAGTGAGCCAGTGTATTGATGGGTGTTGAAGCCCACGCCCGGTGCGCGCCGGGCCTGCATGGGCCGGGCGGGCAGGCCCTTGATGTTCGCCACGCAAAGCTGATCGCGCCGCGCGTCGAAGACGATGGCGCCCGGAAACCAGCCCACGGGAATCAAGCCCTGCCATTCGGATTTCCCCGGCTTGAACGCGATGACGGCCACGGCGTTCTGCGTGCCGTTGCACACGAACAACCGCCGGCCGGATTTGTCGAACGCGAGCGCATTCGGTTGCGCGCCGAACAAATCGCCGGGGTTTTGCCGCGCCCAGATGGTTTCCACAATCTGGTCCGTGCGCGTGTCGATGACTGAAAGCGTGTCGCTGCCGGCGTTCGCCACCACGAGGTGACGCCGGTTCGGCGACACCGCCAGCGCGGAGGCGTGCAGGCCGACCAAAAGCTCCGCATTCTGCATTCCGCGCTCCGCGCTTAACTCAATCACGCTGACCGAGCCCTCGCTTGCAATGGAGCGCACCGGATCCACGCGCACCACTGTGCCGCGACCGGCCGGACCCGTGAGATCGCCCGGCCCGGGCCGGCGCCCGCCCCAATTGCTGACGTAGGCTTTGTGCCCCACGAGCACCACGTCGTAAGGCGCCACGCCCACGTCCCACGTGCGCAGGACCTGGCCCGAGGCGGCATCGAGCTCGAACAGGCGATTGGACAAGTTTCCGCACACGTAAAGTCGCGAACCATCCGCGGACAACGCGAGGCCGGCGGGAATTTCATTCTTCCGGCGCGGCACATTGGCCGGCGGCAGCGGCATGGAAAACCGGCCGGAGATTTTCCCATCCTTGGCCACCGTGAACACCTTGACGCTGCCGTTGACGTTGGCGAGGTAAAGCCGCTTGCCATCGGGCGAGAAAATCAGCCCGGTGTAGCTCAACTGGCCGTCCTGGTCGGGCTCGAGAATGTTCGCCGAAACCGCATCCGGCACTTCGTTGGCCTGGTCGGAAGGGAGCGCGACGTGCTGGAGGATTTGACCACTGGCCGGGTTGAGCACCAACAGCTCACTCTTCTTGCCGGTGGTTACCAGCAGCCGACCATTGGGGCTGAGCGCCAGTGCCTGCGGGCGAAAGCCGGGCAGCGACACGAACCGGCCCACCGGCGTGAGCCGCTGGTTGACCGGCGTCATCCATTCATCCGGACCGGTTTGCGCCACCGGGCCCGTATCCGGCAATTCGGCCCGCAGCAGGACGGGACTGAGCAGCAGCAAAGCCAGCACCCGGTGGGCGGCGAAACCTTTCCGAAACGGCAGGGGGCATGTCATGGTGGATTGAGACTGCCAAAGGCGGCGGGAGATTCAACTTTGGTTTGCATCCCTTCGGAAGGCGACGCAGCTTTCAACCGTGACAAATGGAGTGAGCAAATTGAGATCCTTGACTTTTGTGGTGACGATCTTGCTGGTCTCCATGCCTTCCCCCGCTCAAGTCGCAGTTGCAATACCCGAACACAATGCTCCAGCACTGAAGCGAGTTGAGCTGCTCCATTTGAATGGGAACGGGGCATTCGTTTTCACTCTGTGCCCGACTTCCAGAGATTTGTTTTTGTCCTTCGATTCGGAGAACAACCGCATTGTTCATCGCTGGAACTTGGATACAGGCCGGAAAATGAATTCGTATTCCCTCCCCAAGAAGTATCGTTGCGAAGCAGCAATTGTGTCTCCCGATGGCAGAGTCCTGGTCATGGTGGGCTACGACATGCTTCACGACGCCTTGCATTCGACCAACAAAGTCAGGCTGGTTGATGTTCAACAGGGCAAACTGATCAAGGATTTAAATTACGATATCACGCCAGCCCGTGTTCAGTTCAGCAAAGATGGCAAGCTAATCCTGACGCGCCAATACACCGAAGAGCACGGCGGTGAGCATGTTTACGATCTCACTGGAAAAGAGCATCGGAACATTGATTTGAAGCTATTCGACGAAATCGAAAAGCCGACAGTCTGGGAAATATCAAACCGCAAGGGCGGCCCACGCCCAGGGCTATTTTACCGAGACCCAGCGGGCAATGACTTGCGGCTTTATCCTGGTCCAGATACTTACTGGAGCGATGTTTTCCGGTATGTTGTTTCACCAGATGGCCGCTTCGTCGCCTGTTCCACCGATACGGGCAGACTAAAAATTTGGTGTCTCCCAAAGGCTAAACTTGTTTTTGAGGCACAAGTCGGCAAAGGGCCCTTCGGTCTGATGTATGATCCAAAGAACCAGCGTTTCCTCTTCACCGAGGAGAGCCCAGACAAAACGACCCGGGTAAAAGCTGTCGAGGTCAAAACGGCGAATTAAAGTTTGGCCGCCTAACACACTTTCCCATTTTCATTCGCCACCGTTTCACCCATTTTCCCCGCACGCAAATGGCTGACGACAAGACCAAACACCGTGCTATACATCCTCGCCAAACATCCGGTCCAGCGCGTCCGGGTCGGTGATGTAATGCGGGTCAAACTCGAAGGCGGTGGCCCGACGCGGCAAGCGGAATTCCGCCAGCAACGCGGCTTTGATCTTCGGCGTCGCCAGCATGCGGTCCAGATACACGATAAACCGGTGTTCGGCTTGCAGGTAAAGCACCCGTCCGCGCGGCACATGGATGTAGTCCGTATCGCGCAGTGCGGGGAACTGGCGTTGAAACCTGGGCCACACCTTGACGTGATCGCGTCCACCCTGAACCACGCCGCCAAAGGGCACGCCCTCGCTCAACGCCACTGTCTCCGCCAGCAACCGCCCGCGCCACCACCAGTAAATCCCGACGCGCGGCGAAATCGTTTTCGTCACGCGGCGTGGTTTGCGTTGCGTTGATCCGGCAGGTTTCTTCGGCATTGAGCCGCAAGCTACACCCAATTTCGATTCTGCAAACTTTGGTTCCGTGTGGTTACGTTGAATCCGGTTCGCGTATTTGGCGTGTTTCGCGGTTCCCCCCCCAGCCCGCGTTCATTCGGATCACGCGCAATTTTCTCATTTTTCCCGGACGCAAATGGCTGGCGGAAACTCATCGCCTCCCGCCGGTTCCCGTGATAATCTGCAACCGCATACGAAAGCCAGAGCCATGAACATTACGCTGACCAAAGATTTGGAGAAATTTGTGGCGGTCAAAGTCCGCTCCGGCGGTTACGCGGACGCGAGCGAAGTGGTGCGCGAGGCGTTGCGTGGACTCCGCACCCAGGACGATCCGGCGGAATATGACTCGCCGGAACTGGCGGCTTTGCTCCTTCCCGCAGTGCGCGGTTCGCATCGGCCACTGACCGCACAAAAATTTTCGCAACTGCGGCGGCGTGCTCGCCGCCGTCCCGCCCGGGCGTGAAGCTTGCACTCAAGCATGCCGGTTTCTTCTGGGAGGACATGGCGCGGCAGGTGGACTGGTATCGCGACGAAGCCAGTCCGGAAGTGGCTGAACGGTTTGTGGACGCGGTTGAAGCGACGCTGAATCTCCTGGCCCGCCAGCCTGACTTGGGGCGCTCGCGATTCCGCAACTGGCCGGAACTGGCTGGGATTCGTTCTTACCGCGTGCACAAACCGTTTCATCGTTTTCTGATCTTCTATCGTCACGATGGTTCAAACTTGTTTGCGGAAAGGCTGATCCACGGCGCACGGGATTTGCCCAGACGCCTGCTCGAATTGCCTCGCGTCGAGAAACCGTAACGGCAGGAGTGGTTGACGGTGCTTCGCCTGCATTCAGCCGCACTTTCCCATTTGCATCGCGCCGGATTTCTCCCATTTTCCCTGCACGCAAATGGCTGACGACAAGACCAAACACAATTACGACGAGAGCAAGGTCAAGACCCTCTCCAGCATCGAGCACATCCGCCTGCGCACCGGCATGTATATCGGGCGCATCGGCACCGGCGTGCATTACGACGACGGCTGCTACATCCTGCTCAAGGAGGTCATCGACAATGCCATCGACGAATACATCATGGGCTTCGGCAAGCACGTCGAGATCAGCGTCGAGGGCAACAACGTCTGCGTGCGCGATTACGGCCGCGGCATCCCGCTCGGCAAGGTCGTCGAGTGCGTCAGCCAGATCAACACCGGCGCCAAATACAACGACGACGTCTTCCAGTTCAGCGTCGGCCTCAACGGCGTCGGCACCAAGGCCGTCAACGCGCTGTCCAAGGAGTTCATCGTCCGCAGCCATCGCGACGGCGAATTCGTCGAGGCGCAGTTCAAGCAGGGCAAGCTCAAGAAGCAGGACAAGGGCAAAACCAAGGAGCCGAACGGCACGTTCATCGCCTTTGAGCCGGACCCGACGATTTTCAAGGACAGCAGTTTCAAGCCCGAGTTCATCGAGCGCCGCCTGCGGCATTACAGCTACCTGAACACGGGGTTGCGCCTGATTTTCAACGGCAAGGAATTCGTCTCGCGCCACGGCCTGATGGATTTGGTCATGGAAGACCTGCAATCCGACGGCGCGGAGCCGATTTATGCGCCGCTGCATTTCACGAGCAAGACGCTGGAATTCTGCTTCACGCACACGAACAGCCGCTACGGCGAATCGTTCTACTCGTTCGTGAACGGCCAATACACGAGCGACGGCGGCACGCACCTGAGCGCGTTCCGCGAGGGCCTGCTCAAGGCCGTGAACGAGTATTCAAAGAAGGGCTACGACGGCGACGACGTGCGCGAGTGCATGGTTGGCGCCGTGGCCATCCGTTTGAAGGATCCGGTGTTCGAGTCGCAGACGAAGAACAAGCTCGGCAACACGGAAATCCGCACCGAACTGGTGAACAAGGTCCGCGAGGAGCTGTTGCACTTCTTCAACCGCAACAAACCGGTCGCCGACCAGATTCTCGCGAAGGTCGAGGACACCAAGCAGCTCCGGAAGGAATTGCAGGACGTGAAGAAGCTGGCGCGCGAACGGGCCCGGGCCGTCACGCTGCGCATCCCGCAGCTCAAGGATTGCAAGAACCATTACAACACCGCCAAGGGGCGCGAAAAGAGCTCGATGATCTTTATCTGCGAAGGCCAGTCCGCCGCAGGTTCGATCACCAGTTGCCGTGACGTGAACACGCAGGCGGTGTTCACGCTCAAGGGCAAGCCGCTCAACGTCTGGGATCTCAAGCGCGACATCGTCTATAAAAACGACGAAATGTATAACCTCATGTGCGCCCTCGACATCGAGGACAACATCGAGAAGCTGCGTTACGAGAAGGTCATTCTCGCCACTGACGCCGACGTGGACGGCCTGCACATCCGCAACCTGCTCATCACCTACTTCTTCAAGTTCTTCGAGCAACTCGTCCACAACGGCCACCTCTACGTGCTGGAAACGCCGCTGTTCCGCGTGCGCAACAAGCAGGAGACCATCTACTGCTACAGCGAGGCCGAACGAGATGCCGCCGCGGCGAAGCTCGGCAAGAGCTGCGAGATCACGCGGTTCAAGGGTCTGGGTGAAATCAGCCCGAAGGAATTCGCCCAGTTCATTGGCAAAGGCATGAAGCTCAGCCAGGTGGAATACGCCCCCAAGCACGACGTCGCGAACATCCTCAGCTTCTACATGGGCAAGAACACGCCCGAGCGGAAGGATTACATCATGGGCAATCTCGTGGTGGCGGTGGAAGAGTAGCGGCGGCCTCCGGAAGGCCGCTGAAAATCGACAGCCAAAGTGCTGGCCGGGCCGGCCTCATTTTTGGTATTCGCAGGGTGGGCGCCTTCACGGGCGCGGTTCAGTTCGTCGGTTCGCGCGGCCAACCCTGAAAGGAAGGAAATAAAGCATGCACACACGCATTCCCGCCTGGCTCCTCGCGGCCATCACGCTCGCCGGCTTGACCTCCACCACGCCGCGGGCCGCGGCACAAGACACGGTGTTCACGTATCAAGGGCGTCTGCTGGACGGTGGCACGCCGGCCAACGGCACCAATTACGACATGGTGTTCCACCTGTTCGACGCGCCCACCAATGGAACCTCCTGGGGAACGCTCGGCATCACGAATGTGACCGTCAGCAATGGCCTGTTCACAGTCCCCTTGAATTTTGGCGACGTCTTCGACGGCCAGCCGCGCTGGCTGGAGTCAGCGTCCAGACGAATGGCGGCGCCCCCACCACCCTGACGCCGCGGCAGCCCATCACCCCGACGCCGTATGCCATCCATGCCTTGCAGGCGGGGGGTGTGACCGACGGTTCGATCACCACGGCCAGCATCGCGCCGGGCGGCCTCGCCGGCTCGGTGATTCAGTCCGGCACCATCACCTCCAACCTGCTGGCCCCCGGTGCGGTCAACCCCGCCGCCCTGCAATCACCGTATCAATCCGGCCGCATCGATTTGGGCACGTTCATTCCGCCCGCGCATTTTGGCGCCACCGTCATCAACCAGCCGGTCAGCTTTGCCCAGCCGTTTGCAGTCGCGCCCACGGTCACCGTGAGCCTGGAAACCAGCTCCCGCGCAGCGGCCGCCGGCGTGCCCCCCCTGCTGGTCAGCAGCAAAACCACCGCCGGCTTCACGGCCACGTTCAACGTGAAGGCCACGCCACGCCCCATCGCCCACAACGGCAGCACCTACTTTTACTCGGGCTTCCCGCTGCGCATCGTGAACGGCCGGCCCGCCGCCGTGTTCAACGCCTTCAGCATGGGCTACGCCCGCGCGCTGGATGACGTCGGCCAGTCGTGGGGCCCTGTCATCACCCTTTCCCCGGAAGCCGTGCACATGGACCTGGCCGTCATCAACGGCAATCCGGCGATTGCGTTCATCAGCAGCACCAAGCTCCAGTATGTGCGGGCCAACGACGCGGACGGCGCCAGTTGGCCGGCGCCCGCGGTTCTGCAAAACTCCACGAACGGCGTCTATACGCCCCAGGTGGTTTCGCTGACGACCATCAGTGGACGCCCGGCCATGGTCCTCTGGAATTCCGCCAGCAACACGCTTTACTACCTCCGCGCCAATGACAGCAACGGCAATTCGTGGCCGGCCAATGGCGTGCTGATTGCGCCCCGGGCGTTCGCCGACTTCCAACTGGCCGAGGTTTCCGGCCGGCCGGCCGTCGTCTATGAGTGGGACAACGGACTGGCCAACAACAACGTGGGCTACCAGACGGAAGTGCGCTACCTGCGCGCCCTGGACGGCACCGGAACGTCCTGGCCTGCCAGCCCAACCACGCTGGTCAGTTATGGCGCGCTGCAATCCGTTTACAAAGCCCAGTTGCTCATGGTGCAGACCAATCCCGCAGTCGCCTTCGGCCACACGGCGGGCTACAACGATTACGAAGTCACCTTTGTGAAGGCCACCGACACGAACGGCTCCACGTGGGGCACGCCCACGGTCGTCAGCTTTGATTCCAGCTACCCGCCCGGCGCGCTTTCGTTCGCCCTCGTCAACGGCAACCCGGCCCTGGCCTGGTATGGCGCAACTTGGTATTACGCCGAATCCAGCAACGGCGGCACGAGCTTTTATCGATACGTCGTGGGTGACATCGGTGGCTCCCGCTCGTCGCTGGCCGACGTGCAGGGCAAACCCGCCCTGACCACCTACTACGATGGCGACGTGGTTTATCTGCGCGACACCAACCCCATCGCGGACAGCTTCATCAACTGGATCGCCGTGCAACCGTGATCGGCCCGATCGCCACGAACCGGGCCGTGGGGCGTTGGTGTTTTGTGTTTTTCCAGTTCGGCTGGAACACCCCGAATCTGGATCCGCTTGAATTGCTGCGCTGCGGGTCATCCCTGGCGGCCGGGCTCGCAATGCCGCCCCGTTTTATAGCTTCCGCGCGACGCGCCGGAGATGATAGCCCGTGATGGCCAGTTCGATGGCGTGTGGAAACTGGCGCGGGCGCCGGAGCAGGGTGCCCCAGAACAGCCGCCAGTAGGCGACGCGTCCCGGCTGCCGCACGCCCAGCACCCAGAAGGATTTCAAGAACGCGATGAAGTCGGACCCGCAGAGGCGCAATTTCGGGCCGGTTGGGCGGTGGTGTTGCAGGAAGGTGCGGATGCGCTGGTAATAATTGGACGGCTCGTAAAGTTTCCGCATCAGCTCGCGGTAGCCGGCCACCAAGTAGTCGCGGTTGAGCCTGGGTTTGAAGTTCAGCACCGCCTCGGTGTTGTTGCCGGTGCTGCCGGTTTCGATGCGCCCTTCGCGCTTCAACCGCTGCCAGAGGCGGGTCTGCGGCAGCGCGGTCAGCAACCCGACCATGGCCGTCGCCACACCGGAGTGCTGGATGAACTCGAACTGGCGCTTGAAAATGTCCGGTTTGTCGCTGTCGAAACCGACGATGAACCCGCCCATGACCTCGAAGCCGGCGCGCTGCAACACATGCACGGCATCCACGAGGTTGCGGTTCCGGTTCTGGCGCTTCTGGCATTCCTCGAGCGATTCGGCGGACGGCGTTTCGATGCCGACGAACACCTTTTTGAACCCCGCCTGCACCATGAGCGCGCAGAGTTCGGGGTCGTCGGCCAGATTCACGGAGGCCTCGGTGAGGAAGCCCATCTGCGCGCCGGTGCGCTGGCGCCATTCGATCAGGGCGTGCAACAGCGTGCGCGTGCTCCGGCGGTTGCCGATGAAATTGTCGTCCACGATGAAGACCATGTCGTGCCAGCCGCGCAACCGCAGGGCTTCCAGTTCGGCGATCAAATGCGCCGGCGGTTTGGTGCGCGGCACCCGGCCGTTCATCACGATGATGTCGCAAAATTCGCAGTCGAAGGGGCAGCCCCGCGAGAACTGGACCGCCATCGTGACGTAACGCCGCATGTTCAGCAGATCCCAGCGCGGCACGGGGGTTTGCGCGAGATGGGGCCAGTGGCCCGCGCGGTAGAGCGGCTGCAACCAGCCGGTTCGCAGGTCTTCGACCAGTTGCGGCATGATTTCCTCCGCTTCGCCCAGCACAAAGTGGCGGATTTCCGGAAACGCTTCGTGGCCCGTCGTGAACAGCGGCCCTCCGGCGATTACGGTTTTGCCGGCCCGGTCGCAACGCGTGATGATCTCCCGCACGGACGCCTGGTGCACGATCATCGCCCCCACGAAGACGTAATCGGCCCAGCGCAAGGCCGCGTCGTCGAGCCGTTCAATGTTCAGGTCGAGGAGCCGGAGTTCCCAGTCGCGCGGCAGCATGGCCGCGACGGTGAGCAGCCCCAGCGGGGGCATGGAGGCGCGTTTTGAAACGAAGCGCAGCGCGTGTTTGAAACTCCAGAACGTATCCGGCGTTTCAGGACTGATGAGCAGGATTTTCATGGGCGGCAGACGCACTTCCTGCCTTCTCAATGACCATCCTACTCCGCCCGCGGCCAATTGCACGCAATTTGAACCCGGCACGGCGCCAACCGCCTGCGGCCACCGGACTTAATCCTCGGAGAACAGATACTCCAGATCCGTCGCGGACAGGCTGCGGGCGAAGCCCTCTTCGCCGAGCACGTCGGCGATCGTCTTGGCCTTGCTCTGTTGCAGCTCCCAGATCTTCTCCTCGACGGTGCCCGGCGCGATGAGGCGGTAGGCGTTGACAGTCGCGGTCTGGCCAATACGGTGCGAGCGGTCGATGGCCTGCGCCTCGACGGCCGGATTCCACCACGGATCGTAGAGCACGACGTAGCTGGAGGACGTGAGGTTCAAACCGGTGCCGGCCGCACGCAGGCTGAGCAGGAACACGCCCGCATTCGGGTCGCTTTGGAACGCCGACACGACCTGTTGCCGGTCCTTCGTCGCGCCGGTGAGGATGTGCGTGGGAATGTTGCGGGTCTTGCACTCCTTCTCCAGCAATTCGAGCATCTGCACGAATTGCGAGAAGACCAGCACCTTCTGGCCCTCGGAGATCAACGGATCGAGCAGCTCGAACAACGTCTCCGTCTTGCCGGACGCGGAATCGTTGCCGACGAGCGTCGGGTGGCAGCAGATCTGGCGCAGGCGCGTCAGGGCCGCGAGCACGTGCATCTTGCTCTTCGCCACGCCCTGCTCCTGCACGATCTTCATCACCTGGTCGCGGCTGCGGCGCAGTTCGGCCAGGTAAAGCTTCCGCTGTTCTTCGCCCAACGGACAGTCCATGCGCTCTTCGATGCGGTCCGGCAGATCCTTCGCGACGTGCTTCTTCAAGCGGCGCAGCAGCAGCGGACGCAGTTTTGCGGAAAGCCGCTTGCGCGCGATCCGCTGTTCGCTCTCGGCATTGGCGCCGCGCGGTTCATAGGTCTCGATGAAATTCTCCTGCGTGCCGAGGTAGCCGGGCTGGATGAAATCCACAATGCTCCACAGGTCGAGCATGCGGTTTTCGAGCGGCGTGCCGGTGAGCGCGAGGCGATGCTCGGACTTGATCTGTTTCACGGCGGCGGTGACCTGCGCGCCGGGGTTCTTGATGAACTGCGCCTCGTCGAGGATGACCGCGCGGAAGGCAAACTTCTGCAATTCCTCCAAATCGCGCCGCAGCAGCGCGTAATTGGTCACAATGATGTCGTGTTGCGGGATTTGCTTGCGCAAGTTGTGCCGGGCCGCGCCGCTTTCGAGCACGAGCACTTTCGTGCCGGGCGTGAATTTCTCCGCTTCGCGCCGCCAGTTGTGCAGCACGGACGCGGGGCAGATGACCAGCGAGGGCTTCGGGTTTTTCTTGTTGCGTTCGCGCAACCACGCGAGCCACGTGAGGGTCTGGAGGGTTTTGCCGAGGCCCATGTCGTCGGCCAGAATGCCGCCCAGCTTCATCTGCGTGAGGTGGCAGAGGAAATCGAAACCGTCCTTTTGATACGGTCGCAGCTCGGCGGCCAGGCTTTGTGGCAGCGCGGAACTGGGCACGCCCTTGAAGGTCTTGAGCTTTTCACGCAGCGCCTTGGCCTGCGGCGAATCGGCGAACCGGCCCAGCGCGGTTTCGTCCATGTGCGCGACCTGTTCCATGCCAATCTTCTGCGCAACGGGAATGAGGCCGTCCACGCCGAGTTCAGCCATCGTTTCGTGGGCGGACTGCACGGCACTGATGTTGAGTTCCACCCAGCCGGCGTTGGGCAGTTTCACGAAGCGGCCGGTGGCACTGGCGAGGCGTTGCAGGTCGGCAGCGGACAGCTTCATGCCTTCCTGCTCCCATTCGGCGGAAACGCTCAGCCAGTCGATGCCGCTGCCTTTGACGATGATTTTGGGCTTGAGCTGCCGCGGCTGCAGAAAGAGCCGGTGGAAACCGGGGTTGCCGAGGAATTCGGCGCCATCGGGCCGCGCCGCCCAGATGTCGGCGAGCGCGCCGAGGAAATTTTCATTCGCATCGCCAATCCACAGGCCGGGCTCGGGCGTGAACCAGTCCAGCCGCTTCAGCCACTGGATGGCCGGCTCCAGCCGCGGGTCGTCGAGAATTTCCGGTTTGTCCGTCGGACGCTTGGCCGGATGGTCAATCGTCCAGGTCTGGCCGGTCCAGACCCACACGCTTTCATCGCGCGCGCTGCGGGCCATCAGGCGCAGGCGGACGGTGTCGTCGAGCAGTTCGAACACGAATTGGGGTCTGGCCTTGTGCACCACGCAGAGCTGCTCCCAATCCACGCCGCGCGCGGTCTGGGCCTGCCGCAGGTGCATGAGCAGGCGATGGCTCAACTTGCGCACCGGCACGGACGGGCGGTGGGACCAGTGCTCGATGATGCTGGCGGGCGGGGCATTGCGGAGCAGGTAAAAGGCGTTGCCGACCAGCACGAGGGGCGGCTGCAGCGAGAAAAAGCGGGCTTCTTCGAGCAGTTTGTTCTCCTCGTTCGGGAGCGCAATCCGGTGTGTGAACAGGAGCTCGCCATTGTTCTTTTCCAGGCGCGGCGTGAGTTCCGCCATCTGCCCGAAGAACTGGAGATTGCCTTTGCCGTCCGCCAGCTCGATGCGGGTCGAGGCGCCCCAGCGCGCCAGCCAGTTGAATAATTCCGCGTCGGACAGCATCAACGTCTCACCGTCCTCGGCGCGGCTCTTGTGCACCTGCGTCACCCATTCAATGAACTCCCAGTCGTTCGGGTGGAACAACTCGCGCTCGTGGGCGGCGCGCGTGATGAGGTCGTTCAACTCCGCCAGCGATTTGGCCTTTTCGCCGGTGCGTTGGCGGGAAATCAGCATCTGCACGGCGAGGCGGTGATGCGATGACTGCTGCTCGTCGGCCCGCGGTTCACCCACGACGCGCAGCGAGGCCTTGGGCACTTCGAGGTGCAGTGGCTTCGAGGGGAACATCCATTCCTCGATCTCGCGCACGAGCCGCTGTTCGTGCTCCTGATCCTGGACCCGGGCGAAGCGCTCGAAATTGGCGTGCGCCGTCAGTTCGGTGGGAATGGACCGCTTGGCGCGGATGAACAGGAACGCCAGTTCTTCGAGGCGCTCCTGGTTGCGGGCGGCCAGCATTTTGGGCCACCAGTCAGTGTCGGGAAAATCCTTCCGCGTGAGCCAGAGTTTTTCGAAGTAGTCCTCGAGCAACAGCCACGCACGCTGCGAATCGGGGCAGACGGCGAAGTTGCGCAGGATTTCCTCGCGCTCCGCCACGGCCGCCTTGGAATCGGAGAGTTCGCGGCGCAGGTCCGCCAGCGCGCCGTAGGTTTGCGACAGCACCTTGTGGTGCGCGTCATATTTCGAGGTGCCCGTGGAGCGGCCTGCCATCTTGGTTTTAGCTTTTGCCATCGGTCAAAGGGGGATTTGCGGCGGCCGCGCCGCCGGGTCGGGGAGCAGCTCCGCAACGAAATCCAAACCCGCAGACAGGACCGCTCGCGCCGGTGCGAGACAGTCATGGGGGTTCTGGAGGACGGGGTTCATTTCAATGCCGGAGAGTCATTCGCTGGCGGCCGGCGTCCCCGCCTCGTTTTTGAGGCCGAGCTTGCGCTCGAGTTCGGCCACCCGCTTGAGCAGATCGGGCAGGTGCTGGATGGCGATCATCTGGCGCTTGGTCTGGCGGTCGGGCTGCGCGGGCGAGCCGAGCCACTTCTCGCCGTCCTTGATGTTGTGCATCACGCCGGATTGCGCGGCGACGGAGACCTTGTTGCCGAGCTTCAAATGGCCGGCAATGCCGACCTGGCCGCCGAGGATGACGTAGTTGCCCAGCTTGGTGCTGCCCGCGATGCCCACCTGCGACACGAGCAGGCAATGCTCGCCGACGTTCACGTTGTGGGCGATTTGCACGAGGTTATCAATTTTCGTGCCGGCGCCAATCACCGTCGGCCCCAGCGCGCCGCGGTCCACGCTGACGTTCGAGCCGATCTCGACGTCATCGCGGATGATGACGTTGCCGATTTGCGGCACCTTGCGATGCGTGGCGCCGTCCAGCACGTAGCCGAAACCGTCCGAGCCGATGACCGTGCCCGCGTGAATGCGGACGCGGTGCCCGACCTCGGTGTGCGCGTAGAGCGTGACGTTCGGAAAGAGGTTCACATCGTCGCCCAACTGGCAGCCGGTGCCGATGAAGTTCAAGCCCTGCAACACGCTGCGGGCGCCGACGACGGCGTGCTCGCCGACCACGCACTGCGGGCCGACGTGCGCACTGGGGTCAATCCGGGCCGACGGGGCGACGACGGCCGTCGGATGAATGCCCGGCGCGAATTGGGGTTCGGGGAAAAATAGCGGCAGCACCCGCGCAAAGGCCACGCGCGCATCAGCCACGCGGATCACGGTCTTCTTCGTGGACGTGAACGGGCCGGGCGCAATGATGGCCGAGGCGGCGCTTTGTTCGGCGCGGGCAAAATAATTTTCGTTCTCGGCGAACGTGAGATCGCCCGGCTGCGCCCGGTCGGCGGGCGCGAAGCCCTTGAGTGCGACGGCGGCATCCCCGAGGACTTCACCTTGAAGTTGGCTGGCAATCTCTGTGGCTGTGAACGGCATGGCTGATTGAACGCTTCGCCTCCGGAAAAGGCTGCGAAAGCTCAACCATCATAGGGGGCGGGAACTTCAATTCAACATCTAGTTTGAGGTTGTGAACAAAATTTCGCCCGCGACTTTGGCGGAGGAATTCGGCGGTCGAATCAGCGGGCCTTGCCGGTGACCAGTTCTTCGGCCAGGTCCGGCGCGTCATAAAGTTCGCGCAACGCCTCCACAATCGCCTCCGCATTGACGGAAACCGCACGGGCCTGTTCGTCCGTGTAGATCGTGTCCAGCACGAGCGATTGCAGGTTGCCGTCGAAAATCAGGCCCACCAGTTCGCCGTTGCGGTTGACCACGGGACTACCGGAGTTGCCGCCAATGATGTCGGCGGTGCACACGAAGTTCATCGGCGTCGCCAGGTTGAGCCTCGCCCGGTTGGTGGCCCAGCGCGGCGGGAGATCGAAGGGTTCCACGGCGCCGTGGTCCTCCGCACGCTGATAGAGGCCGCGGAAGCTGGTTTCAAACGGGATGCTTTGACCGGCCTCGCGATAGCCGCTCACGACGCCGAAGGCCAGGCGCAACGTGCCGGTGGCATCCGGCGGTTCCGCCAATCCGTGTAGCGCAAGGCGCGCGGCGGCAATGCGGGCGTAGGCTTGTTCCCGGATTTCGTTTTGCGCTTCCACCAACTTGCGCAGGCGGCGCGCCTCCGGATCGATCAAGCGGGCCAGTTCGATCAGAGGATCGTTCGCGGCCCGGACGGCGGCGTCACCGCCCGCGTAAAGTTTGCGGCGAACGTCCACGTCCATCAGCCGGCAGCCATCCACCAGTGCTGCGGCACGGTCCTGGGGCGAGGCGCCGGCGAGCACGCGCTGCACCAGCGGATCAGCGTGCCCGCGCTGTTCGACCAGCCAGGTCAGACTGTCCGCCAGCCGGACCTTTTCGAAGTCCGCGTAAATGGGCTCGGGCGAAAACAGACCGAGTTCGAGGGACGCGCGGTTGGAATCGCGAAACTCCCGCAGCCGCGTGCCGTTGGGTTTGGAGGATTCCTCCGCTGCGCGCACCAGCGTCCGGGCGATGCCGAACAATTGCGAATCAAATCCCGTGGCGCCTTCGAGCAAATCATAATCCCGCTGCACCTGCTGGAGCGACTGACGGGCGCGGGCGATTTCCGTCCAGGCGGACAGGGTGGGGCGCAGGTCGGTGCGATTTGAGATGGCCGTCTTCAATGCAGCTTCGGCGGTGGTTTTCCGGGCGAAGATGGCGGGATCCAGCAACCCCGCGAGCATGCCGGTCAGGGCTTTGCGGCCGTTCTCGACGCCGCGCAACAGGGCCTTGGCGCGGCGCGCGTTTTCCTGGCTGCGCTTCGACCATGTGCCGATGACGACCTCGCGGCGATAAAGCCGTTCGAGGCGGGCCGGAAACTGGACGTCGCGCAGATTCGCCAGTTCGTCCACGGTCAGGCTGCGAAACGTCCGGCCGGGATGGCCGGACACAAACACCAAATCGCCGTCGGCCACGCCGGTCGGCGACCAGTGGAGGTGGTTTTGAATCTTTGCCGGGTGACCGTTTTCGTAAACCCGGAAGAGGCAGACGTCCAAATCAAAGCGCGGATATTCAAAGTTGTCCGGATCGCCTCCGAAGGCGGCGATTTTCAGTTCGGGCGCCCACACCAGACGCACATCGTCGTAACGCTTGTAGCGGTAGAGATGATACAAGCCGCCCTCGTAGAGTGTCACCACCTCGCTCTTCAAGCCGGTGCGTTCGAGCGATTCCTTTTCGATGCCGGCCATCACGGCACGCCGGGCTGCGGCGGCTTCGTCCGGCGACAGGCCGGGCCGGACGGCGGCCTGCACCTGTTTGGTGACGTCTTCAATCGCGACCAGCGCGTTGACTTCGACGCCCGGGCAGCGCCGTTCCTCCGCGCGCGTGCGGGCATGGAAGCCGTCCCGCAGGAAATCATGCGTGGCATCGCTGAGCCGGTGCAGCGAGCCGGCGCCCACGTGATGATTGGAGAGCAGCAGGCCATCCTCCGAGACAAACGAGGCGGATGCGCCGCCGCCGAATTTCACGGATGATTTTTCCAGGTGGTCGAGCCACGCGGGCGTGGGCGTGAAGTGGTGGTGTTGTTCCAGGAGGTTGAGCGGCGGTGCGGTGTAGAGCCACATGCCTTCGTCCGCGTTCGCCGGGCGGGTCAGGGCCATTACCCAGGCGGCACCCGCCAGAATGGCGCGCCAGGCTTGGTTGGGGAACTTCATGCCGCAGGCTAATCGGTGGCCCAAAATGCGGAAATGCCAAAAACGCCACTGGCGTCGCGGGGCAACTTGACTCCGGCTTGAGCCGCAGTTGTCCTCCATTCATGCGACGGGACTTTGCCCAAGTTGATGCGCTATGTTGGGGCGCACGCTGAATCCAGATGACCTTGCAACCCCGACCTGTTTTGAAACCAAACCGCTCCATGGCAACGATGGCGGGCCGGTTGTGGCAGTGGCTGCTGCTGGGCGCGCTGATGGCCGGCTTCGCGCCGGCGGGGCGCGCGGATTCCGACATGCACACGGTGCTCGCCTACACGAGCGGCACCCGCATCACGGCCAACGCGCCGGTGGTGGGCGGCACGCGGTATGGACGCCTCATCCGTTTGCAGCATGCCGGCGTGGCCAACGGCACGCTGCTCGCGACCTTTGAATGCTGGCCCAATGATTTCCGGTTCTACAAGAGCACCGATGACGGATTCTCGTGGACGCAAATCAGCGCGCCGGTCTTGAGTTCGCTTCCGGGCTGGGTGATGAAGGTGGAGCCGGACCTGTATGAACTGCCTGCGGCGGTGGGCAATTTGCCCGCCGGCACCATTCTGCTGGCCGGCAACGGCCGGACGAATGACTTCAACATCAACAGCCACCGGATGGAGGTTTGGTATAGCACCAACGTGGGGGTGAGCTGGCAATTTCGTGGGGTGGTGGACACCAGCACGAATCAGGGCTTGTGGGAGCCCCGCCTTGATTTGACCAGCGCCGGGCAGTTGGTCTGTTATTACTCCGACGAGCGTTTTCAAGCCGGCGGCTACAATCAATTGCTCGGCGGACGGGTTTCGCCGGATGGCGGTCTGACATGGGGCAGTGAATTCTACGTTTGCGCGATTCCCGATGGCGTGAAGCGTCCCGGCATGGCGGTCACGGCCCGGCTGCCGAACGGCCAATACGTGCTGAGTTATGAAGGCGTTGCGTTTGGCGGGTGGAGCCAGGTTTATCTCAAGTTCTCCAATGACGGCATTCATTGGGGCAGCGGCCCGACCGATCTGGGCACGCCGGTTCAAACCGCGAGCGGCGCGTATGTCGGCGCGTGTCCCTACCTCCTGTGGAGTCCGGCAGGCGGACCCAATGGAACCCTGATCGTGTCGGGCCAGTTCCTCCGCAACAGTCCCAACACCGACCGTCAGCTTTTCATCAACACCAACCTCGGCCAGGGCAATTGGACGATGCTCCCCGCTCCGGTCCAATGGCAGGGCGGGGGAAACAATCTTGCCGGCTGGAGCCAGGGCATGATTCCGACCGCGGACGGCCAGGGCATCATTCAAATGGTGAGTTCGCAGATTACCGTCAACGGCAATACGAACAACAACGAGATGCTGGTGGGCCGCGCGGAACTGATTCTTCCCGGTCACACTTACACGCTGGCCAATCAGAAGAGCGGCCTCGCCCTGAACATTCCCGGCAACTCCGCGGCGCCCGGCGTCGGCTTGCAGCAGGACGACGTGGTCGGCGGGGCCGCGCAGCAATGGCAGTTCAATGACCTCGGCAACAACGTCTGGACGATCATCAATCCCGGAAACCAGCTGGCTTGGGACGATTCGGGCTGGAGCACGGCCGTGGGGACGAAACTCGAACAATGGGATTACAACGGCCTGCCGGTGCAGCAGTTCAAGCTGCGACCCGTCGGCAACGGCGCGTGGAAATTCATCAATGTCAACGCCGGTCTGAACGTGGCCGTCACCAACGCCGCCGCGAATGCCGGGGCGGCCATCGTTTTGTGGACCAACACCGCCACGGCCGAGCAAAACTGGTTTCCCTCGCAGCCGAATCATCCGCCGGCCGCGCACTATCCGCTTGAGGGAGACACCCTGGACCACAGCGGCAACGGCAACGATGGCCTGCCCAGTGCCACCGCCACCAATTACGTGACGGGCCGCTTCGGCGGGCGCGCGCTGCAATTCAATGGCGTGAACAGCTACGTCCAGATTCCCCGCTCGGCGGGCCCGGGCAGTTATTTGACGCTGATGTTCTGGCTCAAAACAACTTCGCCCGGTGGGTCTGGCCTCAACTGGTTCAATGGCGCCGGGCTGGTGGACGGCGAAGTGGCAGGCGTGGTGAACGATTTCGGTGTCACGTTGCTGAATGGCCGGGTGGCGTTTGGAGTGGGCAATCCGGACACCACGCTCGTTTCAACCGTGCCCGTCAACGACGGCCAGTGGCATCATGTCGCCGTCACCCGCAACAGCCTGGACGGACGGATGGCCGTTTACCTGGACGGGGCGCTGAATACGAAAACCAACGGTCCGCCCGGCGGCCGGGTGGCGCCGCCGTTTCTGCGGCTGGGCAGCTTGCAGACCGGCGTGGGGAATTTTTTCAGCGGTGTGCTGGACGACGTCCGGCTCTACAACAGCTGGCTCGACACGAACACGTTCGCGCAATTGCTCGTGCCGCCGGCGTTGCAGGCCAGGCTGCCCTTTGACGAATCCAGTGGCATCAGTGCGGCCGACGCGACGGGCCACGGCTGGAATGGCACACTGGTGAACGGTCCGGCGTGGGTGGCCGGCCACGATGGCAACGCGGTCAGTTTGAACGGCAGCGCGAGCAATTACGTGAGCCTGCCGGCCGGCGTTGTCAGCGGGCTGACCCGTTGTTCACTCGCGGCGTGGGTGAAGCTGAGTGCCAGCAGCACCTGGGCGCGGATCTTCGATTTCGGGACGGGCAACAGCAACTACCTGTTTCTCGCGCCCATGGGTGCCGGCAACCTCATGCGCTGTGCCATCACCACCACGGGCGGCACCGGAGAGCAGCGGATCGACTTCAACGGCACACTTCCAGTGGGCGGATGGCATCACGTTACCGTCACGCTGGGCGACGGCATCGGCGTGCTTTACCTGGATGGTGCGCCGGTGGCGACGAATCAGGCGATGACCTTGACGCCCGCCGACCTCGGCAACACCACCCAGAACTGGCTGGGCCGCTCGCAATATCCCGCCGATCCGTATCTCAGCGGGGTGGTGGATGACTTTCGCATCTACCGTGGCGTGCTGAGTCCGGCGGAAGTGGCGAGTTTTGTCACGCCGTTGGCGGCGCCCAACGGCCTGGCGGCCGTGCGCGGTGATGGGCAGGTGCAGTTGAACTGGGACGCGGTCGCGACGGCCAATGGCTACAACCTCCGGCGCGCCACGCTGAGCGGCGGGCCCTACACGCTCGTGGCGACCAATCTGCCTGGGTTGGATGAGCTCGATGCCCCCGTGACCAACGGGACGCGCTACTACTACGTCGTTTCGGCCACCAACACGGTGACGGAAAGCGCCGGTTCGGCTGAAGTCTCGGTGGTGCCAACGGCCGCGACGCCAGCCCAACTCGCCATTGTCCGCGACGGCGGCCAGCTTCGGCTCAACTGGCCGGGTGATCACACAGGCTGGCGGCTGCAAACGCAGACCAACCCGCTGGCGGTGGGTCTCGGCGGTGCGTGGTTCACCCTGCCGGACGCCGACCATACCAATCAATTCGCGCTGCCATTTGACCTTTCCAACGAGAGCGTCTTTTTCCGCCTGCAATCGCCGTATTGAGAGTCGAAGCGGAAGCGAAAATGGATTTGCCGCGCAACGCTCAGGAGGAGCGCCGGCGTCCTTGCCGGCTTGCACCGTCCGGACTCCTGCCCGCGTTCGTCTCGCATTTGATTCCACCGTTTCACTGCTCGTCCGCCCCAAGCCGCTGGGGACAGCGGCGCTCCGGTTGGAGGGCGAGCGTCTCTCCATCCGAATTCCCCAGCCCCAGCGGGGCGGCATCGGCGGGAACATGCCGCTCCTGAACGGAGCTTGGGATGGTTTTGGAACGGCTGGCTATAAACATGCCGCACCTACGGTGCTGTAGCGGCGGGCATCCTGCCTGCCGTGGAGCCGGTGCTTCCAGCCCGGCGGAAAAAACCGCACGCAAACACGAGGCGGTTGGCCAGTTCGAGCGGCCCTCGGTTCATCCACGCCCTTTCCGGGCGGCAGGATGCCGCCCTCTACGTCAGGCAGGATGCCTGACGCTACGTTGTCACTTCGCCGTCACGACGACGTGGTTCTTTTTGCCTTTGCGGAGGAGGAAGTGTTTGCCGAAGAGCAGGTCGTTGCTCGTCATGGCTTCTTCCCATCATCTTCGCGCAACGCCATCGGCGAATGAAGTTCCGCCGCTGCGCCAGTCATCTCCTGATGCATTGTGCCCGGGCAACCGTGCAATCGCCTTGGAAAACTGGGGGGAATGAACCACGAAACACACGAACCACACGAAAGGGAAACAAGGTCAGGGGAATAAGAGCGGCTCCATTCCCTTGACCCCAATTCCCCTGATCCAAGTTTTCAATACCCCAGCACCAGCACCGCCGCCTGCTCCGCCGGACAGTTCCCCTCCTGGGAGGGGTCAGGGGTGGGTTGTTCCTCAATACACCAGCACGAGAACAGCAGCTTGCTCGGTAGTTTTGACAACCTCTTCAAACTTCCGCTCCTTGGTTTCGGGTTCCTTGAGCTTCGCGGCGACTTCGGGGACGGATTCGAGGAAGCCGAGGAGGAAGCTGCTCTTCACCGCGCAGTTCACGTTCTCCGGCAGTGCGCCGCTCGACGCCAGCGCGGCGCGGGCGCTCAACTTGGCCGACACCATGCCCGCCACGTTCCCGCGCTCATCCACCAGCGCCCCGCCCGAATTGCCCGGCTGCATCGGCACGCTGATCTGGAAATGCCGCGCGTCACCCCCCGCGCCGGACAGCGACGCGACCTCACCCTTGGCCAGCCATAGCATTTTAGGCTTTTGAAGCGATGGAGCCAGACTTGAAAGTTGTGCTACTTGAATCGCTGGTGACCACTAAATCTTCGACAGAGCATTCCAGACCTAAGTGAGGGGGAACCTCCACGAACCGGGTCACATATTCGAGGAATGCCTTATCTCCGATTAACTCCACCATTGTAAAAGTAAAACTTCCGTCGTTTGGCTGGTAAAGGTGCCACGCTCTGCCAGTTTTTGTTGCAGTCACTCGCTTCTGGCTCAGAAGCGTGAGGATTTTCATGAAAGCTGATTCTGAAGGCCTCATTGGGGGCGGTTCTGTGCCTACTGGTTGGGGCAGCTTTACTGACACGCGGGCTTTCTCTTCTGCAACTCGATATTTGACATACAAAACTTTCTGGCGGATTTCGTCTCCGTTTGCATCAGCAAAAGCTTTGGCCCACAAACCAGGCCGAGTTGCGCGGCTCTCGACTTCTTTCATGGCTTGCTCGTAGAGCGCTTCTTCAGAAATTGAAGTGAGGTGCGCTTCGTTCGTTGAAGGAACTGGTTCCAGGTGTTGAAACTGTTGGTGGGGAGTTGACGCCGGTGTTTCTCGGCTTGTTTCGGTAGGCTGAGTCGAACGACTGGACGCCGTCCGACTCCAAAGAATGGAAAACGAGATGACTCCAACGGCTCCAATTGTTGCTGGCGACTTGTCTCCAATCGCCTGCCAGAAGGCCAGAAGCCCAAGGCCGATGAAGAATGAGATAATGATTGAAGGCCACAACGAGAGCGGTCGCCGAAGTATTCCCCATCGAATTACGACTGCTGGAATCAATCCTACCAGTATCTTAAGCATAGTCCTCGGGAATCCTGTGCATTGGCTTTTCTTCAATCCACGATTTCTACCAATGCATAATCCTTTTTCCCCTTTCGGAGTAGAAGGTAGTGGCCTGAAAACTGGAAGATTCGCGTGCTAACGACCAAATTTTGGTCCTGTTCTCGGATATTGTTTAGATACACCCCACCTTCTTGGATCTTTCTGCGTGCTTCGCCCTTGGACTTGAACAATCCCGCGAGGACTAGCAACTCTGCAAATGCCATCCCGGGATCATCCAATTGCCTTTTTGAAACTTTTATAGTTGGCACCTCGTTACTCAGCATCTCAAACATACCTGCTTCGTTTTGCCAGACCGTCAGCGGACTACCGAAAAGGATGTCGCTCGCTTGCAGCGCCAGTTTCGTCGCGTGTTCACCGTGGATGAGGTCGGTGGCGGCTTTGGCGAGCGCGCGGTGCGCGGCGCGGGCGCCGGGATTTGCGTTGTGTTGCGCTTCGAGCGTCGCGATTTCTTCCTGCGGCAGGAAGGTGAAGAATTTCAGGTAGCGGATCACGTCCGCATCGGCGGTGTTGATCCAGAACTGGTAGAAGCGATAGACGCTGGTCTTCTTCGGATCGAGCCACACCGAGCCGCCCTCGGTCTTGCCGAACTTGGTGCCGTCAGCCTTGGTAATGAGCGGGAGCGTGAGGCCGAACGCGGAGCGCTGAAGCTTCTTGCGGATGAGGTCCATGCCGGCGGTGATGTTGCCCCATTGGTCGCTGCCGCCGATCTGGAGTTCGCAGTTATGGTCGCGCGCCAGCACCATGTAGTCGAACGCCTGGAGCAGCATGTAGCTGAACTCGGTGTAGCTGATGCCGACTTCGCGGTCTTCCATGCGCGCGCGGACGCTCTCCTTCGCCACCATCTGATTCACGGAAAAATGCTTTCCGATGTCGCGGAGGAAATCGAGGTAGGTGAGGTGCGCGGTCCAATCGGCATTGTCCACGAGTTTGGCCGGGTTCGCTTTGGCGTCGAAATCGAGCAGCTTGGCGAGCTGCGGGCGGACGGCTTCGACGTTGGCCTTGATCTGGTCCTTGGTGAGCAGCGAGCGCTCGGCGGATTTGCCGCTCGGGTCGCCGATGCTGCCGGTCGCGCCGCCGGCGACGGCGATGGGATGATGGCCGTAATTCTGAAAGCGACGCAATGCGAGCAACGGCACGAGATGCCCGACGTGGAGCGAGTCCGCCGTGGGATCGAACCCGCAGTAAAGCGTGATGGGCGACGCGGCGAGGCGCTTGGTCAGCTCGGGCGTGTCGGTGCAATCGGCGAAGAGGCCGCGCCATTGCAGTTCATCCAGAATGTTCATGGGGGCGCAGGCTAAATTGCCGTTTGCCGGATGCCAATAGCCAATCGAATGCGCCGCCGGAAGCCGCGCAAGGAAATGCCGCTTTACTCGCAATTTTTCCATTCCTAGTTTGAGCGAGTTAATGTGGGAAGCGTTTTTCATGGAAACGCCGCAACATCAGCGCGCGGCCGCACAGGAATGACTGGCAAAACCAAAATTGATCGGGCGGGCCTCGCCCTGGGCGTGGGCGTGTGGCTGGTCGTGCTGGCGGGCGTGGGCGTGGCGTTGCGGCAGATTCAGGCCAATCGGGCCGAGCTGGAGCATCAGGCGGAGCAGGAGCTGGAGTCGGTGGCGGCGTTGAAGGCGCAGCAACTGGCCGGCTGGCGGGCCGAACGGCTGGCGGATGCGAGTTTTTTCAGCAATGCCGAGTTTGTGCGGCGGGACGTGTCGGCCTTCCTGCGGGACCGGGGTTCATCCGTCGGGCGGGAAGAAATGATCCGGTGGATGAACCTGCTCAAGGGCGGGGAGCGTTACGAGCGCGTGTGGTTGTTCAATGCGCAAGGAAACCGGCAACTGTCCGTTCCGCCGGACACCAATCCGCCTTGCGCCTGTTTGCAGGCGTTGTTGCCGGCCGGGCTTCATGCCGATCAGGTGTCGTTGAGCGACATCGAACGCGATCCGGCTGACGGCCATCTTTGCCTCCAGGCGTTGCTGCCCGTGCGGGGGGGCAACCAGACGGAAGCGCCGGGCGCCGCCCATCCGTTGATCGTCGTCACCATCAATCCGCGCAGCGTGCTGTTTCCGATGATCCAGACCTGGCCGGTCGCCAATGCGACGGCGGAGGTTCTCCTGCTGCGGCTCGCCGGCGATGAGGCGGTGGTGCTCAACGAACTGCGGCATCGCACCAACACCGCCCTGCAAATGAAGCTGCCGCTCGATGCCTCGCAGGCGCTGACGCTGCAGGCCTTGCGCGCGGGCAAGGGCGTGTGGTGGGGCAAGGATTATCGCGGGGTGCCGGTGGTGGCGGCCGTGCGGCCGGTGCCCGGCACGCCGTGGGTGCTGGTGGCGAAAATGGATGAAGCCGAATTCTCGGCGCCGCTGCGGGGCTACTTGTGGAGCACCGTGCTGCTGCTGGTGGTGCTCGCCCTGAGCGGCCTGCTCGTGGGCAGCGTGTTGCTCCGCCGGCAGCGCACGCGGCATCTGCGCGAGGAACTGACGTTGGAACGCGCCGGCCGGGCACTGGCCGAGCGGTTCGCCATCCTGATGGAGAATGCCGGTGACATCATTTTGCTGATGGATTCCGAATTGCGGGTGGTGGAGGCGAACCGGCAGGCGGTCGAGGTGTTTGGCTTTTCGCTGGCGGAGCTGCGGGAGAAGCGGCTGCCTGAGCTGCTCGCGCCCGGCGCCGCGGCGGAGTTGCCGCGCCGGCTGGAACAGGTGCAGGGCCACGACAGTCTCGTGGAGGTGGCGGAAGGCCGGCATCGCGACGGCCACTCCTTCCACGTCGAAATCAATGGCCGCCGCGTGATGATCGATGGCGTTGACCGGTTGTTGCTGGTCGGACGCGACATCAGCGCGCGGTTGCAACAGGAGCAGGCCCTGCGCGAGGCGCAACGGGAGCTGCAAGCCATCGTGGATCAGGCCGGTTCCCTGATTGGCGTAAAGGCGTTGGATGGCCGTTACCGGCTGGTCAACCAGGCTCTGGCCGGGCGGCTGGGGCGTCCGGCCGAGGCGCTGCTGGGCTGCACTGATGACGAACTGCTTCCCCGCGAGGCGGCCGAACGGGCCCGGGGGCAGCACCAGGAAGTCGTTCGGCGGCGCAAGCCGCTGATCTGCGAGGAAACGTTCACCGAAGCGGACGGGGCGCACACGTATCTCTCCCTCAAATTCCCGCTGACCGACGAGCAGGGCGAACTTTACGGCGTGGGGAGCATTGCAACGGACATCACCGGGCGCAAGGAGACGGAGGAAAAGCTTCGGGCGCAGGCGGACGAACTGCGCGCGAATTATGACGCGCTGGCGCGGTTCAATCGCGTGGTCGTGGGCCGGGAGTTGCGCATGATTGAACTCAAGCGCGAGATTAACGAGCTGTGCCGGCAACTGGGCCGTCCGGCCCCTTACGTGAGCGATTTGACGGCGGTTGGACTGGCCCCGGAAGACGTTGCGAAACCGGCAGCACAACCATGAGTCTGGAGCGGCAAACAACGCGGGAGACTTTGGAACAGGAAGTCGCGACATTGCGGCTGCGCCTGGCGCAACTGGAGGGCAGCCGGCCGGTCGGGGCGGCGTCCGCCGGTGCCGTTTCACCGTGGTCCGCGCTGATCGAAAACATGGGCGTCAGCGCCGCCTTGCTCTCTGCCGATGGCTTGATTCTCTGTGCCAGCCGCGTCTTCGCGGAAATGTTTCGCCTGCCGGCAGAACTGCTGCCGGGCACGGCGCTGGCCTCGTTCATCTTCGACGAGCACCGGCACCGCTACCTGACGCTGTTCGGCAGCCTGCAAAACGGTCCCACCACCGGCGAACTGGTGGGCCTGCGTGCCACCCGCGAGATGTTTCCCCTGCGGCTGACCCTGTGCCCCATGCCTGCCGTCAGCGGCGGGGCGGTGGCGGCGCTGGTCATCGACCAGACCCAGCAGGACGAACTGGAGCGGCTGCGCCGGCACGTGGCGGAGATGGAGCGGGAGCGTGCACAGCGGGACGCGGAATCAGCCGCGGCGTTGCGCGAACTCGCGGACGCGCGACTGGCGGCGTTGAACGTGCTGGAGGACGCCGTTCAAGCACGACAACGCAGCGAGCAGATCAACCGCCAGTTGCGGGAGAGTGAGGAACGTTTCCGCACACTCGTGGAGACGGCGCCCGACGCCATTTCCATTCAGAGCGACGGCTGTTTTCGCTACGTGAATCGGGCGGTGCTCACGCTCTACGGTGCGGAGTCGCCGGCGCAACTGCTCGGGCGGCCGGCCTTGGATCGCGTGCATCCGGATTATCACGCCATCGCGCTCGAACGCCGGCGCCGGGTGGATGATGCGCATGAACCGGCCGGCGCCATGGAGCAGGTGCACCTGCGCCTCGACGGCACGCCGGTCCATGTGGACATTTGCGCGGTGCCGTTCCAGTTCGAAGGGGAACCGGCGGTGCTCGTTTTTGCGCGAAATCTGACCGAACGCAAGCAGGCGGAAAAGGCGGCCGAGGAACGCTCGGCCGAACTGGACCGGTTTTTCAGCCTGGCGCTGGACCTGCTGTGCATCGCCGATCCGGGCGGTCGATTGCTGCGGTTGAACCCGGCGTGGGAACCGTCGCTCGGTTATCCGGTGGCGGAACTGGCCGGGCATTCGCTGCTCGACTTCGTGGATGAGGATGATGCCGCCGACACCATTGCCGCGTTCGCGGAAGTCTGTGCGAGGGGGGGCATCGTCAGCTTCACGAATCGCTGCCGTCACAAGGATGGCACCCTGCGCTGGATCGAATGGCGGGTGGCGTCTTACTCGGGTTCCCTGGTTTACGCGGCGGCGCGCGACATCACCGAGCGCCTGCAATCGGAGGAGACGCTGCGCCTGCGGAACACTGCGCTGGAGGCGGCGGCGAACGTCGTGGTCATTACCGACCGTCAGGGCCGGATTGTCTGGACGAACCCTGCGTTCACGCAGTCCACGGGCTACACGGCGGCCGAGGTGCTGGGCCGCAACCCGCGCTTGTTGAAGTCGCAGGAACAAGACCCGGCCTTTTATCGCCAGATGTGGGAGGCGATCACGGCAGGCGACGTGTGGCAGGGCGAGTTCGTCAACGTCCGCAAGGACGGCACGCGCTTCACCGAACACGCCACCATCACACCGGTCCGGAATGAATCCGGCCAGATCACGCACTTCATTGCCGTGAAGCAGGACGTTAGCGAGCAGAAGCAGGCCGAACAACGGCTGCGCGACCAGGCGCAACTCCTCGACCTCGCGAATGACGCCATCATCGTCTGCGCGCAGGACCAGACGATCGTGAACTGGAATCAGGGCGCCGAGCGGCTTTACGGCTGGAGCAAGGCGGAGGCCCTCGGC
The DNA here is from genome assembly GCA_035765895.1 of Verrucomicrobiia bacterium. Lineage (NCBI taxonomy): Bacteria > Pseudomonadati > Verrucomicrobiota > Verrucomicrobiia > Verrucomicrobiia bacterium. The sequence goes on from DASTWL010000012.1 coordinate 46,647, forward strand.
CGGGCATTGCATCCGTTGCTGGGCCGGCCCCAGTCGGTGTCCGAGGCCGAGATCACCCGTGAACTCGACGCGCGCGGCAGTTGGAATGGCGAGCTTCGGCAGCACAACCGCGAGGGCAAGGAGATTACCGTCATCAGCCGCTGGACTCTGATTCGCGAGGAGCACGGCGCGGCCAAGAGCATTCTCGTCATCAACGCGGACGTCACCGAACGGAAGCGGCTCGAGGCACAGTTCCTCCGCATGCAGCGTGTTGAGAGCATCGGCACGCTCGCGGCCGGCATCGCGCATGATTTGAACAACATCCTCGCGCCGATTCTCATGGTCGGCCCGTTGCTCGAGGAGAAGGTCAAGGACGACGAAGGCCGCTGGATGCTGGAGGCGGCGCGTAAAAACGCCGAGCGGGGCGCGTCCATCGTGAAACAACTGCTGACCTTTGCCAAGGGCAGTGAAGGCGAGCTGATCCCGCTCGACCTGACGCGCCTGCTCAAGGACATGGCCGGCATCGTGCGCGAAACGTTCCCGAAAAACATCCGCTGTGAAACGTCCCTGCCGCCGCAGCCATGGCCCGTGCTGGGCAACCTGACGCAACTCCACCAGGTTGTGCTGAACCTGTGCCTTAACGCCCGGGACGCCATGCCGGACGGCGGCCAGCTGCGTCTCGCCATGGACAACATCGTCGTGGATGAGTCGTTCGTGGCGATGGAAATCCAGGCCCGGCCCGGGCCATATGTGGTATTGACCGTGGCGGACACGGGCCAGGGCATTCCGGACGACATCAAGGAACGCATCTTTGATCCGTTCTTCACCACGAAGGGACCGGACCGGGGCACGGGGCTGGGCCTGGCGACGGTGCTGGGCATCGTGCGCAGCCACAATGGATTCATCCGCCTGACCAGCCGGGTGGGGGAGGGATCACAATTCAAGATTTACCTGCCGGCGTCCGACATTGTGGACACGGCGGGTCAGGCGGCCGAACAGACGGCGGCAGCGCCCCGCGGCAATGGCGAGTTGATTCTGCTGGTGGACGACGAGGAGGCCGTGCGTGCCACGAGCCGCCGGGCCCTGACCAAGTTTGGCTACCGCGTGGTGGAGGCGGCCGACGGCACCGAGGGGGTCAGCCGCTTCGTCCAGCAGGCGGAGGCAGTCCGGCTGGTGATCACCGATCTGCAAATGCCCTACATGGGCGGGGTCGCGCTGATTCATGCCGTGCGCAAAATCCGGCCGGACATCACGGTGCTGGCGGCGACGGGTTATGGCTCCAAGGAAACACTGCGCGAACTCGAGGCCCTCGGCATCGCCGGGGTGATGAACAAACCCTACTCGGCGCGGGAATTGTTGGAGGCGGTGCGCAAGGTGTTGCTCGGCGAGCCGCTCAAATAAAAACGGGCGGACCGTGGCCGGTCCGCCCGTGGTGAGAGTGACTGCGAAACGTCTTACTTCTGATCATCCCGCACTTCGAGCCCGTCGAAGGCGTGTTGCAGGGCAACGAGGTCTTCGCCCGGCTTGAGGGAATCCAGAATCTTCTGTTCCTCCTTCAACTGCTCGTCCGAGTAGTTGGCCGCCTTGATGGACAGGCCGATGCGGCGCTCCGCCTTGTCGATCTTGATGACGCGGGCGGTGACTTCCTGGTCCGGCTTGAGCACGTTCTTGATCTTGTCCACGCGCTCCTCGCTGATTTGCGAGATGTGCACGAGGCCGTCGATTTCGTTGGCCAGGCCGATGAAGGCGCCGAAGCTCGCGAGCTTGGTGACCTTGCCCGTGACGAGGTCGCCGACCTTGTAATACTTGTCGATGTTGTCCCACGGGTCGGTGGTGAGCTGCTTCATGCCGACCGCGATGCGCTGGTTGGCCTTGTCCACTTCGAGCACAATGGCTTCGACTTCGTCGCCCTTCTTCAGGACTTCGCTCGGGTGGTTGATCTTGCGGGTCCAGGAGATGTCGGACACGTGGATCATGCCGTCGAGACCTTCCTCCAGCTCGATGAACGCACCGTAGCTGGTGAGGTTGCGGATCTTGCCCTTGACCTTGGTGCCGGGCGGATACTTCTGGTCGGCGTTGTCCCACGGGTTGGTTTCCAACTGGCGGACGCCGAGCGAAATCTTCTGCTCGTCCTTGTTGACGCCGAGCACGACGGCCTCGATTTCCTGGTCCTGCTTGAGGACGTCGGCCGCCTTGGCCACGCGTTTGGTCCAGGAGAGTTCGGTGACGTGCACCAGGCCTTCGACGCCGGGTTCGACTTCGACAAACGCGCCGTAGGGCACGAGGTTGACGACCTTGCCCTTGACCTTGGTGCCGACGGGATACTTGGCTTCGATGCTGTCCCACGGATTGGCCATCTTCTGCTTGAGGCCGAGGCTGACGCGTTCCTTCTCCTTGTTGATGTCGAGCACCACGACGTCGAGTTCCTGGCCAACCTTGAGCACGTCGGACGGATGGTTGACGCGGCCCCAGGACATGTCGGTGATGTGCAGCAGGCCGTCGATGCCGTCGAGGTCGATGAAGGCGCCGAAGTCGGTGAGGTTTTTGACCTTACCCTTGCGGATGTCGCCGGGCATCATTTCGCCGAGCAACTTGGCGCGGCGCTCGGAGCGTTCCTGTTCGAGCAGTTCGCGGCGGCTGAGCACGATGTTCTGCCGCTCCTGGTTGATCTTGACGACCTTGAAATCGTAGGTGTTGCCGACGTAGGTCTGGAGGTTCTTCGGCGTGATGACGTCGATTTGCGACGCGGGCAGGAACGCCTCGACGCCGATGTTGACGATGAGGCCGCCCTTGACCATGGCCTTGACCTTGCCGGCCACGCGGCCGCCTTCGTTGCAGATGGAGAGGATGCGCTCCCAGTTCTTCTTGAACTCGGCCTTTTCGTGCGAGAGCACGACCATGCCTTCCTTGTTTTCGAGCTTTTCGATCAGGACATCGATCTCGCTGCCGGCCTGGATGCCGGAGAGGTCGATGAATTCGTTGGTGGGGATGAGTCCTTCGGACTTGTAGCCGATGTCCACGAGGACTTCCTTGGGACGGACTTCGATGACGGTGCCTTTTGTGATCTGCCCGACAGAGAACGCTTTTTCGCTCTGCTTCAGGGCTTCTTCCATGGTCAGCATAATGACTTAACTTTCTGCGAACGGATGAGGGGAACTTGCAAGCGGGGCTTGGAAGCTCCATTGCCTAACGGACCGGCGTTGCGGGGCAACGGAGGTTGAAGGTTAGGTGACTCGGTTTATTGTTGTTTTTCAGCCTCTCACGAGCACCGCACACGCGGGCTCAGGCGAACGCGGAGAATAGGCGCAAACGCGGCGCTGGCAAGGGGAATCTGGGGGGCGAATCCGCCGCCATTCGCGCAAACCCTTCCCGGCGAGGGAGAACAGGGACGGCTTGTCGGCCAGACAGCCGGGGCGGGACCGAAAAACCCGAGGAGCGGAGCCTCCAGCCCGAAGAAATTTTGCTCCAGGCCCAGGGTTGGAGCCCCCAACTCCGGGAAATTTCTCTCCAGCCTTCGGGGCGGACGCTCCACTCCAAAGGTTTTTCTGGCTGGCCTGCGGGCCGGTCGCGTCAACCCGCGGGCGGACGGGAGACCATCCCGGCTTCCACGCCGGGACGCTTCAGCCCGGCCCGCGTTCCCAGGCACAGCGTTGCCGCGCCGCGGTGGTGCGACCATCGCGGGGATGGGGGCGATGTGGCTTTTGGCAAAAAACTTGGTGACGCCCGGACGGCGGCGTGGTTAAGCTGCGCGCTTTCTTGAGGTCGCCCCCTGATGGAAACCGGCGGCTTTGGCATTGCGATGAAACATCTGCTGAGTCTGGAAAAGATGGCGCGAACGGACATGGAAGCCGTGTTCGCGAGCGTGCCCGCGTTCAAATCCAACCGCCCCAACCACGCCCGCCCGCTGGCCGGCCAGACGTGGGCGATGATTTTCTCGAAATCCTCCACGCGCACCCGCGTGTCCTTCGAGGTGGGCATCCACGAACTCGGCGGCCGGCCGCTCTTTCTCAACGCCGGCGACATCCAACTCGGCCGCGGCGAGCCGGTCAAGGACACCGCCCGCGTGCTGGGCCGCATGGTCCACGGCGTCGTCATCCGCACCTACGCCCAGACCGAGGTCGAGGAACTGGCCGAACTGGGCGGGATTCCCGTCGTCAACGCGTTGACCGACGAGGAACATCCCTGCCAGGTGCTGACCGACATTTATACCATCCAGGAAAAGCTCGGTGGCATTGCCGGCAAAGTCGTCACCTTTGTCGGCGACGGGGCGTGCAACGTGCCGGTGTCATGGATCTGGGCCGCGGCCCGGCTGGGATTTGAACTCCGCATTGCTGCGCCGGCGAATTATCAGCCCGCGCCGGAATTGTTGCAGCGCGCCGGCGCCAACGTGGTCGTGACCGACGACTTGAAGGCCGCCGCCCGTGGAACGGACGTGCTTTACACGGACGTGTGGGTTTCGATGGGCAAGGAAGCCGAGTCCGCGCAGCGGCTGGCCGAGCTGGCGGGCTACCAAATCAACGCCGACCTCGTGAAGCTTGCCCGGCCCGGGGCGCTCGTCATGCACTGCCTGCCGGCGTATCGCGGGAAGGAAATTGACGACGCCACGTTCGAGGCGAATGCGACGACCATCTTCGACCAGGCGGAAAACCGGCTGCACGTGCAGAAGGCCATTCTGAACTGGCTGGTGAGTTAACCCGCAAGACTGGCAGTCCTTTGCGAGCGGCTTGCCAGGAGCGCCGACATTTTGTCGGCTTTTGGCCGCACATGGAGCCGTAGCACGCTGGGGATAAATCGAAGTCAGCGGCAAATATGAGTGTCAAAAGCCGGTCAGAGACCGGCGCTCCGGCCCGTGCCCGGCGTTCACATTCGCGTCCGGAAGGCAGCTGAGCATCCGGCGGACGATATCACCAAATCTCAGTAGCTCGCGTAGCGCCGCAGGTATTTTACCGCCACCGCAAAATCCTTCGGCCAGGGTGATTTGATGGCCACTGTTTCACCGGTGACGGGATGGGGCAGGGTCAATTCCTCCGCGTGGAGCGCCACGCGCGCCATCAAGGGCTTTTCGGTTTCGCCTTCCTTCAGCGTGTAGCGCCGTTTCAAGCGCGACAACTTCAGCGGCGCGCCGTGGTAGAGCGCATCGCCCACGATCGGCAGCCGCACGGAGCGCAGGTGGATGCGAATCTGGTGCGTGCGGCCGGTGACGGGCTCGCAGCGGAGCAGGGTGTGGTTGCGAAACTTTTCCAGCACGGTGAAACGTGTCCGCGACTTTTTGCCGTGCCGCGGGTCAATGCGCATCAGCCCGGGCCGGCCCGGATGCGGGCCGATCTTGGCATCCACTTCAAAGGTGTCTTCGGGCGGCGCGCCGTTGACGAGGGCGACGTAGTGTTTCAGGGGTTTGTTCGACCCGAATTGGTTGGCGAGGGCCACCAGCACCGGCTTGCTTTTCGCGAGCAAGATGATGCCGCTCGTCTCGAAATCGAGCCGGTGGGCGTTGGCGAGGTAACCGCGCTGATGAACAAGCGTCCACGGCTTGCCCTCGGCGATGCCCGCATGCAGCAGCTTCATCAGGTTCGGCCGCTCGCGGTCGTAACGGTCGGGCGACGTCAGCAGCCCGCTCGGCTTGTCCACGGCGAGCAGATGCTCGTCCTCGAACAGGATGGGGATTTCCCAAAACTCCCGCGTGGCGGGGGAAGACAGCTTGATGACGTCACCGATGGGCATGGCGCCGCGGCGGGCGCCGCTCAATTCGCTCCCGTCGGCGAGCCCACCTCGGCCTGTCGCAGCATGGGAATGCCGGCGAGCGCCTGGCTGGCCTCGCGCTGGAACCACGCCTCGAACGCCTCGCTCTCGCGGGCCTGCCGGAGCAGTTTGATGAAGTCGGGCAGATCCTTTTCCAGCTTGGTCTGGTCAATCGGCAGCTTGGCCTGCACGTAAACGACCACGGAACCTTCCATCGTCGGCACCGCGGGGCTGACATGGCCGACGGCCGTGTTGAAGACCACCTGCTTGAATTGTTGCAGGCTGATGTGGTCCTCAACTTCCGGCAGTGACCGGCTGCTCAATGAAAACGGCGGCAACAGGACGGGGCTGGCCTTGGCTTCGGCGCACAGGCTGGTGAACGCCTTGCCTTGCGCGAGTCCGTTGGTGGCCTTGGTTTCGAATTCCGCCGCGGCCCGGCGCGCCGCCTGCAGGGCCTGCGCCAGCTTGAAGTCCTGCTCCACCTGCGTTTTGACGGTGGCAAAGCTCTGCACTTCGCTCGGCAGTTGCTTGTTCCGGGCGATGACGTAAACCGAATCACCGCTGAGCAACGGACCGGCGATGGGTTCGTCTTCCCGCAGGTCAAATGCCGCCTTGGTGAAATTATCCCGGGCATCGAGCCCGGCGGGCACGCTCGAACGGTCAAATGGTGCCGTGACGCTCACTGCCAAACCCTGTTCCTTGGCGCGGGCGGCCAGTGCTTCCGGCTTCACGCCATCCGCGCTGACCAGCGGGTCGGCAAATTCAGAGGCGCGCCGCCGCGCCGCCATGGTGGCAAATTGTTCGTGGATTTCCTCCCGGATGCTGGCCTTGGCATTTTCGGGCGTCATGCCGCTGTAGAAGTTGGTGCCGCGGCGCTGGTATTCCGCGTCAATCATCAGGTCCAGGTTGGTCATCTTGTTCATCTCGAGACCGCCTTCGGCCCAGAAGTTGGTGACCTGGAACTGCACGTAGCTGACCTGCACGCGGTCGGGCAGGCGGTAACGGACCATCTGGTTGGAATAAAACTCCGAGAGCTGGGCCGGCGTGGCCGTGATGCTGGCGAGATAATTCGAGGCGTTGAAGAACACGGCCTGCGCGCTGAGATCCTGGTTTTCGCGCTCGTAAATCGTCCGGGCTTCCTGCGGGCTGACCAGCTTGCCGCTCAGGCCCATGATCGCCACGATTTGCTGGATGCCGAGGTTGTGCCGCAGGAACCGCTCCAAGTCCGCCACGTTCAAGCCGCCCGGCGCCAGAACCTTCTGCTCAAACAACTGCATGCTGGGGCTGCCCGCCTGGCGGGCGAAGCTTTGCAGATAACGGGACGCCTCCTTGGCCACGGCCTCGTCGCTCACGTGCACGCCCAGCTCCTGCATCTTGCGTTCGAGGAAAAGCCGTTGGTAGGCCTGCGAGTTCAGGTTGAAGCCCAGGCGCTCGGCGCTGGCATCGGGCCATTCGCCGCGGGACAGGAAGTATTGCAGTTTGGCCTCCCGGGCGGCGTTCACGAAGTCGTCCTGCGACACCTTCTTGCCGCCGATGACGCCGAAGTCCGCCGCCCCGCCGCCGCGGCCGTTGCCACCGCGATTGCCCGTCCAGACCACCAGCGAAACGGCCATGGCAGCGATAATCACGCCCCACAGGGCGGTTGAATGTTTGCGGAAAGTTCCAAACATAGATTTTTCAGCGAAAATTAAGGCGCGAACCCTAACTGGCTTGTGCCTGACCGGTCAAACGCAAAAGGGCCTGCACCGGGCTGGGAAACGATTCAGGGGGCAGCCGAAAGCCCCAACGAAGGCGGGGCCGGGCATTACGCGGTCGCGGGGGGACGGGCCGGTTGCCGGCGCAGACCGGCCATCACCAGCCGCCCGCCGAACCAGATGCCCACGGCGTCGGCCGCCAAATCCAGCAGGTCGAACGTGCGCGAGCGGAAGAAGACTTGCGAACATTCCTCCAGGGTCACCACCGCCATGATGAGGGTGCTGCCCGACAGGGCCGTCCCGCCAAACAGCCGCAGGGTTCTGCCCCGCCAATGCCCGTTCAACAGGCAGGAAAGCGTCCCGAAGAGCAGAAAATGCCCCAGCTTGTCGCCCGCCGGAATCCGGCCGGCCAGCGCGAACAGCCAGCCACCGCGACCGCTGTCCGCAAGAATAACCAGGCCGGCGAGAAACATGCTGAAAGCAAGCAGGGCAGGTTTGGTGTAACGGGGCGGCATGAGGTTGGGCGGGGTGGCGGTTCAGTGGGATCTCAACTCGGGCGTGCTCCCCTCTCCAAGGTGGACAATCCGGGGCGACGGGTTTCAATGGTGACCGCGCCGCATTGGTCACAATAGTGCGCCGGCAAAACATCTGACTTCTCCTGCACAACATGCTCCCTCCAGCCGTCCGCCTGGAAGGTGAGGTTGGCCAGCGACAGCCCGCCGCCCAGGAACAGCGTGGCCATGCCGCCGCCAATATGAGCCCGGCCCGAGACCATCTCATTGCTGCAATTCGGACATTTCATAACGCGGTTCAAGCATGCGTGAGGTTCAGATCGTCAGCGCGCCGGTTGGTTGATCCATTCGCCTCTGGCGGTTGTTTTGATGCCGAACTCGTTGCCCTCGGAAACATACGCGCGCCAGCAGAATAGTGGCAACGCCCCAAACGACAAACCAGCCGTAAACCGTGCCGCCGATTCCAGTGCCGAGCCGGAAATGCTGGATGCGGCCGAGCAAAGGCGCTTCTGATTCGTAACCGAAGCTGTAGCCATAGTGATTGGGTGGCGGCAGAGTGCCTTGTGCTGCTGCCCGCAAATAGCCAAAGACCTGCTCCACTTGGACGCTCCCGTTGTTTGCGGACGTCAGGCTCGCGCGGTCGAGAATCCAGCCCGCCAGAATCTCCGGGCTCAGCACTCCTGTCGAGCGTGCGGACTCATAACGGAAGTCTGGCAGGCTCAAGGTCGCCTTGCCCTCCGAGTCATTTGAGGAATTATGCCATTCCAGCGTGAGCAGTTTATAGGCGAAATTCGTTGGAAACGTCCAATACCAATGAGTTGCTGTCTGCCCCTCAAACGAGAATGAAAACATCTGGTCGGAACTGACGAAGTTTCCTTGCACCCTGCTATAGTAAATTCCTGTTTTCGCGCCATCATCGCGATGCTGCTTCCGCCAAAGCAGTTGAGCACCAAAACTCCCAACAAGGAGAAATGCCATGGATGCTGCAGAGAACGCGAGGAGCTTGGTCAATGGAAGCAAGCGCATGCAAAGTCCCACATGGTCACGAGTAAAACAAACCAATAACCCACGGTGCCACCAGCAAGGCCGCGCCGATCCCGAATATGACGAGATACGTGAAGCGTAAGCCTCTCGCAAGGTATGCCTTCGAGTGTGTCGGGCAAGCGGTTTTTAAAATCCCGCTCACTTCGATGCGGCGGACGAGTGGCGCGTGAGCGACGCGGATTTGTCGGATGGCGGCAGGATGCAGTGAGCAGCGTTATCCCGAATGATCCGGCCGTTTCCCGGCGGCGACGTTTGCCGGGTTTTGGGGCGACGTGGTGGTCCGCCATTCGTTGAGGCTGCGTTCGTCCTGGTTGGGCGCGGCCGCCAGTTGCAGCGTCTCCATCGCCTCGCCGACCAGGTAGAGCGAGCCGGCCACCACGACGAAGCGCTCGCCGGCCACGCGGCGCAACGCATCGTGGGTGTCGGCAGCGGATTCCACGGCGGCTTGCGGGTTGGCCTGGCGGCAGGCAGCCACGAGCATGTCCGCGCCCATCGTGCGTTCGCTGTTCAACGGCACGCACACGATGCGCCCCGCGCAGGGCGCGAGGATGTCGCACATCAAATGCCAGTCCTTGTCCTCGAGGATGCCCAGGACCAGCGTGGGGCGGGCCGCGGGGAAATGTTCGTCCAGTGCCGCGCGCAGGGCGGTGGCGCCGCCGGGATTGTGCGCGCAATCCAGCAACCAGCGCCGGCCGTCGGGCCGCTCCACCAATTGCAGCCGGCCCGGCCAGCGCACCGTCTGCAATCCGGCGCGCACCGTGTCGTCGGCGACGGGCAGGGTGTCTTGCAGGACGCCGACCGTGGCGAGCGCCACCGCGGCGTTCAACCTTTGATGCCAGCCGAGCAACGGCAGGGGCAGGGTGTCGAGGGGCGGATGTTGCGTGTGCGCCGGCGTGACGAGCGTCAGCGGACTTTGGCGGCGGCGCGCGACATCCTGTATGACGGCGAGGGCCTCGGGTTCATTGGCACCGGTGATGGCGGGCACGTGCGGCTTGATGATGCCCGCCTTCTCCGAGGCAATGCTGCCGAGCGTGTGGCCCAGCCAGCGTTCGTGATCGAATTGAATGTTGGTGATGACGCTGGCGAGCGGCGTGACGATGTTCGTGGCATCCAGCCGTCCGCCCAGGCCGGTTTCCCAGATGACCAGGTCGCAGCGTTGTTCGGCAAAGTAACGCAGCGCCAGCACCACGACGACCTCGAAGAAGGTGGGATGCGCGTCGGCCGGAAACTCCTTCAACAACGGCTGCAACTCGCCCACAAGCCGCACGACGTCCGCCTCGGCAATCGGCCGGCGGTTGACCTGGATGCGTTCGCCGAAGCTGACGAGGTGGGGCGACGTGAACAGGCCCACGCGCCATCCCGCCGTGCGATAAATGCTCTCGAGCATGGCGCACGTGGAGCCCTTGCCGTTGGTGCCGGCCACGTGGATGAACCGCAGCCGTTCGTGCGGCTGGCCGGCGAGCGCGGCCAGCTTGTGCGTGTTCTCCAAGCCGAACTTCGCCCCGAAAAAGCGGAGGCCGTAGAGGTAATCGATGGTTTCGCGATACGTCATCGTCGGTGCGCGCTAAAATGGGTGTCCGGGCGGCGGGCGTCAACGGGTGACCGCCCGGCCGGATCACAGTTCGATTTGCATGCCCAGTTCGACCACGCGGTTGGCCGGCAGGCTGAAGAAGGCCGTGGCCGGCTGTGCGTTGCGCGCCAGAAAGGCAAACAGCCGCTCGCGCCAGATGGCCATGCCGGGCTTGGCCGTGGCGAGGATGGATTCGCGGCTCAGGAAAAACGTGGTGTCCTCCATGTTGATCGGCAATCCCTGGCTGGCGCAGGCGGCGAGAATGCCGGGGACGTTGGGCTTCTCCATGAAGCCCACCCGCACGACGATGCGCCAGAAACCATCCGCCAGCGGCTCCACCTTCACCCGCGTCGCGGCGGGCACGTGCGGCTCGTCGATGGTGACTAGCGTCAGCAGCAGCACCCGCTCGTGCAGCACCTTGTTGTGTTTCAAGTTGTGCAGCAACGCGAGCGGCGTGCCGTTCGGATTGCCGGACATGAAGACCGCCGTGCCCTTGACGCGCTGCGCCCGGCTGCTGCGGATGCCTTCGAGGAAAATTTCAAACGGCAGCAGCGAGGCGGACAGGCTTTCGCCCAGCAACTGGCGGCCGCGCTTCCAGGTGGTCATCACCAGGAACACGGCGCCCGCGGCCACCAGCGGGAACCAGCCGCCGTGCTCGATTTTGACCGAGTTTGCCGCGAAGAACATGAGGTCCAGCATCAGGAACGCCCCGCACAGGGCGCCGGCCTTGGCGCGCGACCACTGCCAGAGCCGGCGCGCCGCAAAGTAAAACAGCAGCGAGGTGATGATCATCGTCAGCGTCACGGCGATGCCGTAGGCGGCGGACAGGTTGCTGGACGTTTCGAAGCCCAGCACCAGCCCGATGCAACAGCACATCAGGATGCCGTTGATCAACGGCATGTAAATCTGCCCGCGCTCCTCCGACGAGGTGTGGCGGATTTCCATGCGCGGCAGATAGCCGAGCTGGATGGCCTGCATGGTGATCGAGAACGCGCCCGAGATGAGCGCCTGCGACGCGATGACGGTGGCCACCGTGCTCAGGGCCACCAGCGGATACAACGCCCAGGACGGGGCCAGCAGGTAGAACGGGTTCTCACTGGCACTGGGCCGTGTCATGAGCAGGGCGCCCTGACCGAAATAATTCAAGAGCAACGCCGGCAGCACGACGGCAAACCAGGTCCGCCGGATGGGCGTGGCGCCGAAGTGGCCGAGGTCCGCATACAGCGCCTCGGCGCCGGTCACGACGAGAAATACGGCGCCCATCACGATGAAGGCTTCCCACTGGTTGGCGAGGATGAACTCCAGCGCGTGCCACGGATTGATGGCGGCGAGCACGCCCGGTGACTGGACAATGCCCTTCAAGCCCAGCAGCGCCAGCGCTCCGAACCAAACCACCATGATCGGGCCGAAAACCTTGCCCACCCGGCCGCTGCCGAATTTCTGCGCGGCAAACAACAGGACCAGCACCAGGATCGTGATGGGAATGATGAAGTGCTCAAACCGGGTGGTGGCCACGTTCAAGCCCTCGATCGCGCTGAGCACCGAGATCGAAGGCGTGATGACGCCGTCGCCGTAAAGCAGCGCGGCGCCAAAGATGCCCAACAACAGCACGGAAGCCCGCGTGCGGTTCTGAATGTGTGTGTCGCCAAACGCGAGGGCCAGCAGCGACAGGATGCCGCCTTCGCCCTTGTTGTCGGCGCGCAGGACGAAGGCCAGGTATTTGACGGACACCACCAACACGAGCGACCAGAAGATCAACGACAGCACGCCCATGATGTTGGCAGGCGTGGGCGCCACGCCGTGGTTTTCGTTGAAGCACTCGCGCAGGGCGTAAAGCGGACTCGTGCCGATGTCGCCATACACCACGCCCAGCGCACCCACCATCAGACCGACCAAATAGCGTCCCTGAGGGGCCTCGCTTTTCATATCCTTAAGATGACTACCGCAGCCGCGCCGGGAAAATCAATTCCCGCGGGTTGATCATGCCGGGGATCACCTCAGCCGCGCGGAGCGCGGTCTTGGCGGATCGCCCTTCCAATGGCCGACGAGGTTAGCTGTCGGGCTGGGCCTTGAAAGTGGCCTGAGCAGCGGTTGCCCGTCGCTCTGCGCCCCGCCCGGCGTGGTTCACACCGGGAATCTGGTTCCCCCGCCTGCAGCTTCAGGAAGGAAGCCGCAGTTAGGCTGCGTGGGTGAAGGTTACCGCAATGGTCGGACGGATGCAAACCCTCGGAAACATTGCCATTCGGGCAACGGCCCTTCACCGGCTGCGCCGAACCGGCCTGAAGGGCATTGTCACTTCAGGCGGCTTCATACCGCTCCAATCAAAAAATTTCGGTGTCGGCACGACGGGCAGAGCATGGTCACTCTGAGCGAACAAATCCGGGCGCCATCACCGCATAGCGGCCCATGACCAAAAACGGCAATCCACTTTCAGCCGCCTTGTTGATTATGGTTTGGAATGCGCCCCCGTCGCCTCAGTTCACCTTCTGGCTCGACCGCTGATACGCCGCGGCGATGAAACCCTTGAACAGCGGATGCGGCTGGTCCGGCTTGCTCATAAATTCCGGATGGAACTGGCACGCGATGTAGAATGGATGGCCCGGGATTTCGATGATCTCGACCAGCTTGCCGTCGGGCGACGTGCCGCTGAAGACAAAACCGGCCTTGGTGAACTTGTCGCGGTAGTGGTTGTTGAACTCGTAACGGTGCCGGTGGCGTTCCTTGATGACGAATGCGCCGTAAAGCCGGGCCGCGAGCGTGTCCATGCCGAGCTGGCACGGCTGCGCGCCGAGCCGCATCGTGCCGCCCTTCTTCGTCACTTTGAGCTGGGTGTCGAGCAGTGCGATCACCGGATGCGGCGTGGCGGGGTCAAACTCCGCCGAATGCGCCTTCTCCAGCTTGAGCACGTGGCGCGCGAATTCAATGGTGGCGATCTGCATGCCGAGGCACAGCCCGAGATAGGGCACGTTGTTTTCGCGCGCGTATTTGGCCGCGAGAATTTTGCCCTCAATGCCGCGGTCGCCAAAGCCGCCCGGCACCAGCACGCCACCCAGGCCCTTCAACTGAGATTCTGCGCCGTGCCGCTCGATCTCCTCCGCATCCACGCGCACCAGTTCCACGCCGCAATCGTTGCCGATGCCGCCGTGGATGACCGCTTCGTAAACCGATTTGTAGGCGTCTTGAAGCCCGATGTATTTGCCCACCACGCCGATGCGAACGCGGTTTTGCGGTGCGATGAGTTTGCGGATGATTTCCTGCCAGTGCGTCATGTTCGCCGCGGGACGTTCCAGCCGCAACTGGTCGCACACCAGCTGGTCCACGCGTTCGCGTTGCAGCATCAGCGGCATTTCATAAATGCTGTGGTCCACGTCCTTCGCCTCGATCACCGCCTCGAAGGGCACGTTGCAAAACAGCGAGATTTTCTGGCGCAATTCCTTGTCCAGCGGCTTTTCGCAGCGGCACGCGATGATGTTCGGGAAGATGCCGATTTCGCGCAGCTTGGCGACCGATTGCTGCGTGGGCTTGGTCTTGAGTTCGCCGGCGGCCTTGATGAACGGCACGTAGGTGACGTGGATGAACATCGCGTTGTGCGGGCCCTGTTCCAGGGCAAATTCGCGGATCGCCTCCAGGAACGGCAGTCCTTCAATGTCGCCCGTCGTGCCGCCGATTTCGGTGATCAGCACGTCCGCCTTCGATTCCGCCGCCACATCGAGGATGCGCTGCTGGATTTCGTCCGTGACGTGCGGGATGACCTGCACCGTCTTGCCGAGGTAATCGCCGCGGCGCTCCTTCTCGATCACGTTCAGGTAAACGCGGCCGCTGGTCAGATTGTTCAGCTTGGTGAGCTGCGTATGGGTGAACCGCTCGTAATGCCCGAGGTCGAGGTCGGTTTCGGTGCCGTCGTCGAGCACATAGACTTCGCCGTGCTGAAACGGGCTCATCGTGCCCGGATCCACGTTCAGGTAGGGGTCGAATTTTTGCAGGGCGACCTTGAGACCGCGGTTTTCGAGCAGCGTGCCCAGGGCCGCCGCCGTCAAACCCTTGCCCAGGGAACTGACCACGCCGCCGGTGACGAAGATGTATTTCATGGAAAAATTCAACGGGGACGGCTTGCACACCGTCCCCGGGCCTATGTTGTAACCGAAACCGGCGTCCGGCTTCAAGCTTGGGCTGCGAGCCGTGCCTCCACGCGCGCCACGTCCGCCGGGACGTCCACGCCGATGCTTTCGTAATTCACTTTCACCACGCCGATGGCGATGCCGTTCTCGAGGGCGCGAAGCTGCTCCAGCTTTTCGGCATTTTCGAGCGGCGAAACCGGGAACTGCACCAGCCGCAGCAGCGTGTCCCGCCGGTAGCCGTAAATGCCGAGGTGCTTCAGGAACTGAAACGCTGCCAGTTGCTCGGCCGCCGGACGGGCAGCAGCGTCGCGCAGGAAGGGAATCGTGCGGCGCGAGAAATACAGCGCGCGGCCATTGGCGCCAACAACCACTTTGACCACGTTGGGATTGTCGTATTCCGCGACGTCGCAGATAACGGCGGCAGCCGTGGACATTTCGTTGCCGGTCAGCGTGCCGGCCACGGCGTCAATCACCGCCGGGTCCATCAACGGCTCGTCGCCCTGCACATTCACCACGGCATCGCATTCGCAGCGCGTCGCGACTTCCGCGATGCGGTCCGAGCCGCTCGCATGATCCGCCCGCGTCATCTCCACGCGACAAAACTGCCGCGCACACGCCGCAATGCGCTCGTCATCCGTGGCCACGATGACATCCGCCAGCGACTTCGCCTTGCGGCATTGCTCGACGACGCGCTGGATGAGCGGCCGGCCGGCGATGGGATGCAGTGGCTTGCCGGGAAAGCGCGTGCTGGCGTAACGGGCGGGAATGATGCCGAGAATGTTCACGGGGCAAGTTTAGCCACGGATGAATCGCGGATGAAACACGGAAAGTGAAGCGGTGTTCAATTCGTGTTTGATCCGTGGCCGAGAATCTGCCGCGCCGCCGCGGCCAGATCATCCACCACCCACGCGTTGGTCAGCGCTTCCGGCGACTTCTGCTCCACCTTCGTCCCGTAACCGGTGCGGACGAGGATGGAGCGCTTCACGCCGGCGTTCCAGCCGCACTCCAGGTCAATCAGCTTGTCGCCGATCATGTAGCTGCGGGCGAGGTCCACGCCCAGTTCATCCCGCGCATCGAAGAGGAATTGTGGGTTCGGCTTGCGGCCGTAGCTCGGCTGGTCCGGCGCCTCGGGGGCGAAGTAAATCTTCTCGATCCGCACGCCGTCGGCGGCGAGCAGTTCGAGGAGCCGTGCGTTGACGCGGTGCAGGTCGTCCACGGTGTAATAGCCGCGGCCGATGCCGGACTGGTTGGTGACGATGACGAGCTTGAAACCGGCGTCCAGCAGGCGCCGCAGGGCCGCGCCGGCGCCGGGAAACACCACCACGCCTTCGGGGTGCGAGAGGTATTGCCTCTCTTCGATGAGCGTTCCGTCGCGGTCGAGAAAAATGGCGGCCTGCATGGCGGCAGGATTCTGAGGGCGGAAGCCAGCATGGCAACGACGAAATCCGATGACGGAGCGGGATCGCGATGTTTCGTGTTGGGCGCGTTTGCGGGAGCGATGTAATTTCGCCAGGTGCCTAATTTCTCGCTTTGCCACCCCTTCCGGGCTGTGGCTAACCTTGCGCCATGCTTTCCAAGGTGTGTTCCGCTGCTGTGAACGGAATCGAGGCGTATCCGGTGGAGGTCGAGGTCAACGCGGGCTGGGGTGACACGTTGATCGTGGTGGTCGGCCTGCCGGACGCCGCCGTGAAGGAATCCAAGGACCGGGTGACCACCGCGCTAGCCAATTCCGGCTACAAATTTCCCATGGGGCGCACCACCATCAACCTGGCCCCCGCCGACGTGAAGAAGGAGGGGCCGAGCTTCGACCTGCCCATCGCCATCGGGATGCTGGCCGCCTCGGAGCAGATTGAAACCGATCAACTGGATAATTTCATCATCGTCGGCGAACTCGCGTTGACCGGCGCCGTGCGGCCCGTGAAGGGCGTGCTGCCCATCGCGTTGCGCGCCAAACAGGCCGGGATGGTCGGCGTGCTGGTGCCCGCGGAGAATGCGCCCGAAGCCGCTGCCGTGGCCGGGTTGAATGTCATCCCCGTCCAGAACCTCCGCGAAGCCGCGCAGTTCCTCGAAGGCCAGATTCGCATCGCGCCAACCAAGGTGGACATGGCAAAGGTTTTTGCCGACGCAGCGCACGAGGAGGACGTGGACTTTGCCGAAGTGAAGGGGCAGGAGTCCGTGAAACGCGCGTTGGAAATCGCGGCGGCTGGCGGGCACAACATCCTGTTGATCGGTCCGCCGGGCACGGGCAAATCCATGCTCGCCAAACGGCTCGCGACCATTCTGCCGCCGCTGACCCTTGAGGAAGCCCTCGAAACGACCAAAATCCACAGCATCGTCGGCCTGCTCGCGCCGGGGCAGGCGCTCGTGACGCGCCGGCCTTTTCGTGCGCCGCATCACACGGCCAGCGACGCCGGTTTGCTGGGTGGCAATATCAATCCCACGCCGGGCGAAATTTCGCTGGCGCACAACGGCGTGCTCTTCCTCGACGAACTGCCCGAATTTAAACGCAGCGTGCTGGAAACCATGCGCCAGCCGCTGGAGGAAGGCCGGGTCACCATTTCACGGGCCGCCGGCTCGATGACCTTCCCCGCCGAATTCATGCTGGTGGCGGCGATGAATCCGACACCGGACGGCAAAATGCCGCACGAGAGCAAGTCGTCGCCGCGGGAAATTCAAAATTACCTGGGCCGCGTTTCCGGACCGCTGCTGGACCGCGTGGATCTGCACATCGAAGTGCCGCCGGTGAAGTTTCGGGAAATGAGCGGCGAGGCCAACGGCGAAAGTTCCGCGCAGATTCGGGAACGCGTGGTGGCCGCGCGGTCGCGGCAGCAGCAGCGATTTGCCCGGCAGCCCAAAATCACCAGCAACGCCCGCATGGGCCCGCGCGAGCTGAAACAGCATTGTGCGCTGAACGACGAGGCGCGGCAGCTCCTGCAAATGGCGATGACCGACATGAACCTCAGCGCACGGGCCTACGACCGCATCTTGAAAGTGGCCCGCACGATTGCGGATTTGGCCGCGGCGGAAAACATCGCACCGGAACATCTGTCCGAGGCCATCCAATATCGTTCCCTCGACCGGCAAATCTGGGGCTGACGGCGGGCGGTGCAACTGTCCGATTGCCAGCCGCCCGAAATCACGCGAAGGTGGACGGCATGGCGTTTTCCGATCGCAGTCCCAATCGTCTGGCCGGCGAAAAGTCACCGTATCTGTTGCAGCACGCGCACAATCCCGTGGATTGGTTTCCGTGGGGGGATGAAGCCTTTGCCCGGGCGCGCGCCGAACGCAAACCCATCTTCCTCAGCATCGGTTACTCGACGTGTCATTGGTGCCATGTGATGGAGCGCGAGTCGTTCGAAAGCGAAGCCGTCGCCCGCGCGCTCAATCAGGATTTCATCAGCATCAAGGTGGACCGCGAAGAGCGACCGGACGTGGACAAGATCTACATGACATTCGTTCAGGCCACGACGGGCGCGGGCGGCTGGCCGATGAGCGTTTTTCTGACGCCGGATTTGCAGCCGTTTTACGGCGGCACTTATTTTCCGCCGGCGCCGCGTTACGGCCGGCCCGGCTTTCTGCAACTGGTGGAACGCATTGCCGAACTCTGGCGGGAACGGGCGGATGAAATGGCACAGAACGCCGCGCGGGTGCACGAACAACTGGCTGCCGCCACGGCCGCGCCGGCCGTGGATTTGAACGCCGCGCTGAATCCCGAATGGCTGCGCGAAGCGGGCGTGGCATTCAAGGAACAATATGATCCGCAGCACGGCGGTTTCGGCCGCGCGCCGAAGTTCCCCCAACCCGCCATCCCGCAGTTTCTGCTGCGCTACGCGCACCGCTTCGGTGACGACGCGGCGAAACGCATGGTGCTGCACACGTGCGACGCCATGGCCGCCGGCGGCATCCATGATCAGCTGGGCGGCGGGTTCGCGCGTTACTCGGTCGATGCCGAATGGCTGGTGCCGCACTTTGAAAAGATGCTGTATGACAACGCGCAACTGGCGCAGCTCTATCTGGACGCCTGGCTGGTCAGCGGCGAGGAGCGGCACGCCGGCGTGGTGCGCGACATTCTCGGCTACGTGTTGCGGGACATGACGCATCCCGAGGGCGGCTTTTACTCGGCGGAGGATGCCGACAGCGAAGGGCACGAAGGAAAATTTTACTGTTGGACGCGGGCGGAATTGTCACGCCTGCTGACGGTCGAAGAGTTCAACGTGGCGGTCCGCCATTTTGGCGTCACGGAGGCGGGCAACTTTGTGGATCACAGCCATCCGCTTCCGCTGCCGGGGCAGAACGTGCTGAGCATCGCCGATCCCGATGTGCCGGCGGCGGACGCGCCGTTGCTGGCGGCGGCACGGGCAAAAATGATCGCCGCCCGCGCCCAACGGGTCCGGCCGCTGCGGGACGACAAGGTGCTCGCCTCGTGGAATGGCTTGATGCTGGGTGCCTTTGCGCGGGCCTACGCGGTGCTCGGGGAAGAAACCTACCGCGTGGCGGCGGCCCGGAACCTCGCGTTCCTGCGGGACAAGTTATGGGATGAAACCACGCAGACCCTTTACCATCGCTGGCGGGACGGCGCGCGGGATTCCGTGCAGTTGCTCGATGCCTACGCTTTTTTGCTCGACGGTGTGCTGGAGTTTTACCGTGCCACACTCGCGCCCGACCTGCTGGCGTTCGCCGTGCAACTGGCGGAAGCCTTGCTGCGGCGGTTCCATGACGCGGAACACGGCGGTTTCTGGCAGAGCGCTGCTGACGCAACGGATCTGATTCTGCGCGTGAAGGACGATCATGACGGCGCGGAGCCGGCCGGGAATTCGGTGGCGACGCTGGCCCTGTTGAAGCTGGCGGCCATCACGGACCGGGCGGATTTCCGGGACGCCGCGGCCCAAACACTTCGGGCGGCGGCGCCGAAATTGCAGCAAATGCCGCAGGTGGTTCCTTGTTTGTTGCAGGCGTTTGATTTTTGGGTCAACGAACCCAAACGGCTGGTCATTGCCGGGGAACCGGGCGCGGCGGCGGTCGCACGCCTGTTGCGGGCGGCCGGTTCGGTTTACGGACCCAGCACGTTGGTCCTGGGCAACCGCGGACCGGTCGATGCGTTCACGCGGTCATTGCCCGGCCGCGGGGCGGCCACTGCCTACGTGTGCATTGGTCAAACTTGCAAAACCCCGACGGACGATCCGGAGATGGTGCGGGCGTGGCTGCGCGACGGCGTTTGATTTGCAAACAAAATCGACCCGAACTGGGACACTCGGACGGTGAACGGCTGCACGGTTGCGGCCGCGGGTGGTGGCACGGGTTCTGCGATGAGCAATTCAGCCTGCGAAAACCACCCTTATGAAATTCACCTTCGTCATTGGCGAAACCGAGAAGCACCACATCGAATATAGTTTCAACCAGCTCGCCGGCCGGCTGGTCGTCAAAGTCAACGAACAGCCCATCCGCCGTTCCGTCCGCCTGTTCAACGAGCCCACGTTTGAAGTGCATGACTTCACGGTGGGCGAACAGGAACGGCACCAGGTCCGCATCGAAAAGCAGCGCAAACAGCTGTTCGGTCATCGCAACCGCATCTTCGTGGACAACCGGCTCTACAAGGTGCTGGAAGCCAATTGACGGCAAGCCGCGCCTCGACTTCGCCCCGGCGCGTGCTAGCGTGCCCGCGTGAAATGGCTTTGGTTTGGCTTGCTCGCCGTGTTGACGGCGGGGCGTTGTGGTGCGGAACCCGTCGGTCGGGAGCGCGCTGTCACCAGCGCTTCGGTGCCCGCGATTTCGGCCACGAACGATCCCGTCGAACTGGCTTACGAGAAGCTGATGACCGACGACGATGCGGCGCTGAAGGAGATTGATGGCTGGATTCAGGAAAACCGCACGTTTGCGGAGCAGGGCGCGGGCGTGCCGAATGACGAATTGAACCGGCGCATCATGACGCGGCTGGCGCCGATTCGGAAGGCTTACGAGGATTTTCTCCAGCAACATCCCAACCACAGCCGGGCCCGGCTCGCCTACGCCAGTTTCCTCGAAGACATCCACCAGGAAGACGCGGCTCTGGCGCAGATGCTCAAGGCGAAGGAGGTGGATCCCAAAAACCCGGCGGTGTGGAACAACCTGGCGAATTACTACGGGCATTACAGTCCGGTGACGAACGCCTTTGCGCATTACGAGAAGGCCATCGAACTCGACCCGAAGGAGCCGGTTTACTATCACAATTTCGGGACCACGGTGTTTCTCTTCCGCAAGGATGCCATGGCGTATTACGGCATCAACGAGCAGCAGGTCTTCGACAAGGCGCTGATGCTTTATTCCAACGCCCTGAGCCTCGACCCGACGAACTTCCTGCTCGCGACAGACATTGCGATGACCTACTACGGCATCAAGCCGCCCCGCTCCGAGGCTGCGCTGGCGGCGTGGAATTACGCGCTGAAACTGGCAGACGGCAGCCTGGCGCGTGAGGGTGTGTTCATTCACCTGGCGCGGACGGAATTGAACGCGGGCCGTTACGCCGCGGCGCGGCGCCATCTTGATGCGGTCACCCATCCCGAACTGGCCGAATTGCGGGATCGCGTGCGCCGCAACGTGGACGAGAAAGAACGGGAAGCCGCCGGGGCGACGAATCTTCCGGCGGCGGACGTCAAATCCGCGGCGGTCTCGGTCGGCGCCACCAACGCGCCGGCGCCGTGATTCGCCATTGGCGCCCGCATCGTTTCTCGCCGCTGGCTTGCGTGCGCGCCGCGCTGTGACGGCAAATGCGTTCTCGCAATCTGCGATTGGCGCCGTGCGATTTCCTTGCAGCCTGCAACGTTTCCTGCCCCCGCCCGGGCTTCACTTCTTCATGAAACGCCGGATTTTCCACGGTTGTCGCGGGTTGCAACATTTTCCGTGACGCTGGCACGCTCCTTGCCAAGGGAGGCGGCGGAACCCGTGGCGGCAGTGTTTTTAACCTCGCCGTGCGGCTCCTGAATGGCTGGCGTGCGTCGGGGTGAGTTTTGTTTTGCGGCGGGTTCCGATTCGCGGGAGAGCTGAACCCGTCCCGGTCGAGATGGCCGGGCGGGCAGCCCGGGGATCAAGACAGCGCCACGTTCCGGAGCCGGGCGGCGTCATGGAAAGTTTGAGTGTTGAACAAGCGATTGTTGATGCGTGGCGGAATGCGGGCGATGGGCTGGTTGGGGTTGATACTGCTGGTGGCCGGCCTCGGCCCGGCGGCCCGGGCGGAACGAACCATTCAACTGGCGTGGGACGCCAGTGCCAGTCCGGACGTGGCCGGCTACTTCGTGTATTCACTGGAGGAAAACGCGCTGGTGCCGACCCGGCTGGATGCGGGGGCGGGCACGCAGGTGACGGTGACCGGACTGAAGGAAGGGTTGCGCTACGATTTTACCGTCACCGCCTACGATGCGAGCGGGCTCGAAAGCCTGCCGTCCAACCGCGCCACCTTCACGGTGCCCGTGCCCCTGAAAATTCTGCCGCCCGCGGCGGGTTCCCGCTTGATGCGCCTGCAATTTCCCGTGGCGCCGGCGCACTGGTATGAACTGCAGGTGTCCACGGATTTGAACTCGTGGAGCACCGTGTGGCAAACCGGGCTCGCGACCAGTTATAGTTGGACGGAGTTTCAAGATCCCCAGAGCGCCGGCGCGAGCAGCCGGTTTTACCGGTTGCAAATTCACTGAGCGGTTTTGCGCGGCGCAAAACCGGCTGGCGGCCCTGGCTTCAGCGCCGGGCCGCGGGCGAAGCCAGCACTTCCAGCGCGCGCAGGCTGGCGGCAGTGCGTGTCTCGACGGCGAGCTTCGCGAAGATTTCGAGCACGTGCTTCTTAACGGTTGATTCGCTGTTGCCCAGGATGACGGCGATTTCCGCGTTGGTCTTGCCCTGGGTCAACCACAGCAACGTCTCCGCAGCTCGCGGCGTGAGCCCGAGTGATTCTTCCAGCGGCCTGGCGGAGTCAAAGTTGGGCCTGAATGCGGCGGTGCCCTGGTGTGTTGCACGTGCGAGGCGCGAGTGGATGGCCGCAAGCAATTCCGCCTTGGCCACGGGCTTGGTCAGGTAATCGTCGGCGCCCAGGTTCATGCCGGCGCGGACGTCCGGGCGCTCGCCTTTGGCCGTGAGAAAAATGAACGGAACGGCTGCCGTGGCCGCCTCGGTCCGCAGCGCGGTGAGGACGCCGTAACCGTCGAGCTCCGGCATCATCACGTCGCACAGAATCAGATCGGGCTGTTCCTGCCGTGCGAGCGCCACGCCCACGACGCCGTTCTCGGCGGCCAGCGGCTGAAATTGTTCGAGCCGCAACACCGTGGTCAGGTTGCGGCGCATTTCCGGTTCGTCTTCGATGACGAGGATTTTCTTCATGGCATCAGACGGGAACTCGTGCCGATCCGCTTGTCCCGGTGGAATCGCGAGCGGGCCCGGAGCTGTCCCCACGTGGTGATATTGTCCTCCAGCCGCGGGCCGCGCGCACTGGACCTTTCGGTCCATTGTTCCTTCCACGGGTTGGCCGTATTCACTGCGGCATGACAAACGAACTGTTCAAAGTCCGCCGCACGCCGGTGGCGCTGGCCCTGGTGCGCGCGCAAAACCGGCGGCGGCTGCCCGCCGGGCTGGTTTCGTTCACGGTGCCGCCCCGGTCACGGGCCGCCCGCCCGTTGCACGCGGCGCGACTCGCCGCGGAGCTCGCGGCGTGGCAGGCGAGCGGCGGTGATGCGTGGCGCAAATCCGCGGCCGAGTGATTTCCGAATCTTGTTAAAAATCCAAACCTCAAAGCCAAACAACCTCATCCCATGAAACCCATTCAACTCATCGTGCTGGCCGGACTTGTGGCCGTCTCCTCGCTGCTCCTGTTCGGCGCCAGCCAGCCCCAGCCCTCGGCCGCCGTTACGGAGGCGCGCGTGGCCCGGGGCAAATACCTCGTGCAATACGGCGGCTGCAATGACTGCCACACGCCGCTCAAGATGACCGACCAGGGGCCCGTGCCGGATTTCAGCCGCATGCTTTCGGGCCATCCGGAAGGCACCAAGCTGCCGCCGCCGGAGTTGAAGCAAGGTCCATGGTTCGCCGCGACGGCGGGCATGACCGCGTGGGCCGGACCGTGGGGCATCAGTTATGCCGCCAACCTCACGCCGGACAAGAATACCGGGCTGGGCATCTGGACGGAGGCGATGTTTGTGAAGGCGATGCGCACCGGCAAACACATGGGCGACGGGCGCGGAATCCTGCCGCCCATGCCGTGGCGCGCCGTGGCCGGTTTGAGCGATGACGACATCAAGGCCGTGTTTGCCTACCTGCGAACCATTCCGGCGATCACCAATCACGTGCCGCATCCCATCGGACCGCACGACGAAGTCACCTTCGAGTGAACCGCCGCCGGGACGTTTAAAATCCTTCAACCCCGTCGTGTATCCGGCCCGCGCGCCGGAGGCCGGCGGGGTTCTGCTTTGGCGGGTCGGGAGCTGGAGATTTCGCGCGGAACGGCGTCACCGTTTGCGGGGCTTCTTCCAGCGAACGCTGAATTTGACGGCTGGCTGGCGGCGGCGATTGACGACGGGGCGATTGCTGCGCCGGCGGCGCCGGTCCCAGCGGGCCTGGTCGGATAGGAAATGGGTCGTCATCCAGTAACCGGCAAGCACCACCAGCACGACTCCGAGCAGGGCAAGCATCAGCGTGCCAAATCGCATGCCGCGTTTTAACGCGTTGGCAAACTCGTTGTAAAGCCCGGGGGAGTGTCGGATGTCCAACTTCTTGCCGCCGCCCGTCGGGCTGGCCTCGGCGCAGTTGACGCCGGACTTGGCGTTTGCCAAGCTGCGCTTATTCCAGAAGCGCAGTTCGCCAAAAAAATTTATGGCCGACTTCAAATTCTCCTGCCCCCATTGTCAGCAACACATTCAGGCGGATGAGGGCTACGCCGGCATGCAAATCAACTGTCCCGCCTGTCACGGCAGTTTGACGGTGCCGGCTCCCGCTACCGGGCCGGCCACCGCCGCGCCACCGGTGCGGTTGACCATTCGCGGTTCCACGGCCGCTCCCGCTGCCGCCGAAGCGCCACCACCACTGCATCAGCCGCCGTCCGCCGGCACCAACGCCTGTCCGTCCTGCGGTAATGCCCTGGCGCGCGGGGCGGTGCTCTGCACCAAATGCGGCTACAATTTGGTGACCCGCCAACGCACGGTGGCCGGGCGTCCGGCCGCGCCGGGCAAGCCTCAGGTCCGTTCCGGCGAAGCGCCGTGGTATGCCACGCCGTGGCCGTATCTCGGGTTGGTGGTGGTTTTGCTCGGCGTGTTCTATGCGCTGGGCCGGCAGAATCCAGCCATGATGCTTGGGTTTGTCGCCGTGACGGTGCTGTATGTGCTCACCGTGCACATCATGGTGTTGGTGGCCGCGTTCCGCGAGAGCGTGGGGACGGGCTTCCTTGCCCTGTGCATTCCGATTTACGCGATCTACTTCGTCTTCAAGATCAGCGAGAACGACACCTTGAAGGTGCTCTATGGATTTGCCGTGGTGCTGAACATTGGATTGCGGTTTATTGGCAAATTTGCCGGATGACATGACGCATGCCGGTCCAGTTCAACGGACGCCCTCCGCGGAGTGGCGGGGATTCCAGCGCGCGCAACCCGCGTCGGTGTTCTGGCTGGGGAAACACTGTGTCGTGGCCGCGTGGCTTGGGTTGACGTTGGCGGTGCTCTCGCCGCCGCACGGTTCGGGCGTGGCCCTGTGCTGGGTGGAAACGGCCACGGGCGTCCCGTGTCCCGGCTGCGGCCTGACGCGGAGCCTGAGTTGCGGCGTCCGGGGCCTGTTTGCGGCGAGCTGGCACTATCACCCCATGGGCCTGCTCATCCTCGGATTGTTTCTGTTCACCGCCGCGCAAAGCCTGCTGCCCGCCGTCGTGCGCCGACGGCTGGCAGGGTTTGTCGAGGCGCGGGCGCGCCTCTTCAACACGCTTTATCTCGCGTTCGTGGCGGTGTTCGTTGGCTTTGGTGTCGCGCGGGCGCTGGTGCACCTCGGCGCGGCCTGGCTGCGGGCCTGACATGGCCCGGCAACGCGCCGTCAGTTGGTGCGCTTGGCGGTGTTGGCGCCTTCACCGACGGACCAGACGACTTCCTGGGCCTTGCCTCCCGAGACGGATTTGAACTCCAACTGCACGTCGGTGGTCTTGGCGAAGAACTTCGTGGTCGATTCGGCGAACAGCACGAACTTCACGCCGCCGACGGTGGCGACGAGCTGGTCGCCGTCGCGCGCCACTTCCACGCCGCCGTATTTGCCGGTGTATTGGTCGAGCGCGTCCGTCGCGAGCGTGAATTCCTTTTTGCCGGGCTTGCCCAGTTCACGCACCCAGATGTTGCGGTAACGAACCGGGTTGCCGTGGTCCTGGAGGCAGAGGGGCTGCTTTTCCGGGTGCGGCGAGTAGGGCGCCCGCTCAAGCCAGCTGGTCGGGCCGGTCAGTTCCACGTTGTTTTGCACCAGCACGCCGTTTTGAAACACCGTCAGGCGCGTCGGCGAAAGCAGCTTGCCGGCGGCGTCAAAGCGCGGCGCGGTGTAGAGGATGTCGTAGGCCTGCCATTCGCCGGGCGGCCGGCAGACATTCACGAGCGGCGGATACTGGCCGTAAACCGAACCAGCCGAGCCGTCGGCGTAGGTCTTGTTGCCGTAGGAATCGAGCACCTGCACCTCGTAACGATCGCGGCCCAGGAACACGCCGCTGTTGCCGCGGCCCTGGCCCTCGCCGTGCGCGGGAGACGGCGTCGCCCATTCCACATGGAGCTGGCAGTCGCCGAAATTTTGCAGCGTGCGAATGAAGCCGCTGCCGCGCACGCATTCCATGTAACCGTCGCGGACGATCCATTTCGTCGGCTTGCCGTCCATGTCGCACCACTGTGAGAGGTCCTTGCCATCGAACAGCACCACGGCATCGGATGGCGGCTGGCCTGCCTTGTCGGGCGTGCTCGCCGTGCCCGGGTTGACCACCGGCGGCAAGGGCCGGTCGCGATCATGATCCAGCCAGTTGGGATCGGGCGCGGCGCCGGCCGTGAAGTGGAAACCCAGCAGCGCGCCGAGCACGGACAAAGGACAGCAGCGCCGGAGCGCCAACGACAAGAGGTGGTTCTTCATAATTTGGTGCGGCATTGATAGCGCAGGGAAGGGGACAGCCCAAGGGATTTTATGCCGGTCTGCGCCGGCTGGTTCACGAGGCTCCGCCGGTTCACGCGCGTCCGTAGTGTTCGACCAGCGCGCGCAGCCGGGCGTTGAAGCCCCCGGCGGCGCGCAGTGTTTCGGTGGTCAGATGCATCCGGTAGCGCCAGTAATGCCGCGGATTGGCGGGCACATTGATGCGCTCGGCGTGCGGATCCTCACGGCGCAACGATTCGTCCATGCCCAGCAAGTCCTGCAATTGAAAAATGCTCCACATGGCCGGCGATGCGAGATGCTGGCGGATGATGGCCTCGTTCAATTCGCCGGAACAATCTGCCGGCGCGGCGCCCGCCCGTCCGAGTTCCTCATTGAAGAAACGTTGCGTCAGTTGCGCATCCTCGGCCCACCAGCCGCGCAGGGTGCTCATGTCGTGCGTCGAGGGCGTGACCACGCTGAGGTAGGGCGCCTCCGCGGGACGCGCGAAGGCCCGGTCCGGAGTTTTGGGCATGCGCTGGATTTCGAGGCTGAGGAGGCCGAGTTCCTTCATCACGCCGGGCACGCAGCCGGGCACGAGCCCGAGGTCTTCGCCGCAGATGAGCATGTTGGTGGCGCGCTTCAACCCTGGCAGCTTCTGCATGGCCTGCGTCCGCCAGAACCCATCCTGCCGGCGGAAAAAGTAATCCACATACAGCTCGCGCAACCGCGCCTGCGTGCCGGCATCCAGGGCGCGGAACGAGGCGGTCTTCTCCATGTGAAACCGAAAATGAAACTGCCGTCCGCCGTCGCCGTCCGCCGCGAACAGCAGCACGTTGCTGATGAGTTCGAAGAGGCCGAGTTTGAGGCGTTGATCGTCCTGGGTTGGGGCCGCGGCGAATTCCGTAGTGGGACAGGCATCCTGCCTGTCCGGTGACTCATCCAATTCATCCGCCGCACTGGACCGGCAGGATGCCTGTCCCACTGCCCGGTTCGCGGGAGGCACGGAGGCGCGTTCGCTGAAATGCTCCTCCACCTGCCGCTGCGTGGCGAATTCCGGGCGCAACGCGAATTGCCCGGGCGCCACCGGCTGGAGGAACGTGGCTTTGACCGCCTCCGCCCCGGCACCGAACATTTCCCGCAGCACGGCGTCGGTGATGAACGGTGCGAGATAACGGGCGCGATCGAAGGGAATCCCGCGGGCCGCGAATTCGGCGAGGTCCACGGGAATCGCCGGCACGAAATGCCCCATGATGCCTTCCACGGCGTGCGCGGGAATGCTCCAGATGCGAAAGAAGCCGAGGATGTGGTCGATGCGGAACGCGTCGAAGTAGTGGCCCATCTGGGCGAACCGCTGGCGCCACCACGCAAACCCATCCTCCATCATGCGCGGCCAGTTGTAGGTGGGGAAACTCCAGTTCTGACCTTTTTCTGCGAACGGATCGGGCGGCGCGCCCGCCTGGACGCTGAGATCGTAAAGTTCCGGCGCCTGCCAGGTATCCGCCCCGTAACGCGAGACGCCAATCGCAATGTCGCCCTTCAGAATCACGCCGCGCGCGTGGGCATGCTCGGCGGCCTCCTGCAACTGCCGGTGCAGGTGAAACTGGATGAAGTAATGCAACGCCACGGCGTCGAAGTCCGGCGCACTTTCGTCCGCGAGCGCGGCAATCTCCGCGGGCGTGCAACGCTGGTGTGCCGGCCATTGCCGCGGATCGGCCGAACCGTATTTGTCGCGCAGACAACAGAACACGGCGTAAGGCGTCAGCCAGGGCTGGTTTTCGGCGAAGAATTTTCGATACGCCGCGCTTTGAAACGTTTTGGCGCGTTGCGCGGTGCAGGCCCTTTTCAGGAACGCCAGCTTGGCCTGCATGACGGCGACGTAATCCAGCTCGGGCAGGGCGTTGAGCCGCTGGCGCTCCGGTTCGAGCTCGCGCAACCAGGTTTTGGCCCGGCCCGTGGCCAGCGCCGCGAGGTTCAGGTAAAGCGGATGCAGTGCGAAGGCCGAAATCGCCGAATACGGATACGAATCCGTCCACGCATGCGTGGCGGTCGTGTCGTTGACCGGCAGGACCTGGATCAGTTTCAGGCCGGTCTGGGCGCACCAGTCGGCGAGCGGTTTGAGATCTGCGAATTCGCCCACGCCAAAACTGCTTTCGCTGCGCAGGCTGAACACCGGGATGGCGACGCCAGCGCCCTTCCAGTCTGGGGCGGGCAGCCGCGCGAAGCCGTCATTCACGACCACCCGGCGCCGCGGCGCGGCAGGCTCTTCGAGTCGGCGGTTTTCGCCCGTTTCGTAAGCCAGCAGAAACCGCCGTTCCAGATCGAACACGCCGTATTTGTATTCGAGCGGCAACGCATCGCCCGCGAGGGCGAGGGTCGCCGTCAAAAAGTCCTCGCCGGGCATCCGGTTGAGCAGAACGGGATTCGTGGTTTCCCAACGGCCGAGCGCGGCGGCACTGCCGAGCAGGCACAACGTCTGGCCGCGCGCCAGCAGCGGGGCCTTCACCTTGAAGGTATGCGTGCCGTTGGCCGGCGCGGGCGTCTGGAACGGGGTTTGCCGCTCGCGCAAAAGCACGGCCTTGAACGGTTCGGTGTAGAAGGCGTTTTCGACGAAGCCAGCGGCGTTCCAGGCATCCACCACCAACACGTCGCCCTGTGCGCACAGTTCCCGCGTGAGCCGGCGATCCGTGCCCCAGTCGCTGACGATGGAACCGTCGGCTTCCCGGAGGAGGTAATGATAGGCCAGACCGTCGGCGGGCAGGGCCTCGGGAGTGGGGATTTCGAGGGAACCGACCCAGCTTTCCGCGTCGTGATACTGCAACGGCAGGGCGTGGTCCGGGTGGTCGTTGCCGAGCCAGGGATGCGGACCGGTGAGGTGCAGGGATTGCCCGAATTCGGTGTGGAACCGCAGCTTGAAACTCACCTTCATGCGCCAAGGTTTGCAACAACCGGCGGGCGATTGCCAATGGAAACAACCGGCGCCGGTTCAGACGACCGCAATGGCCGCCCATGCCGACTGGATGCGAAAACAGGAGGGAATTCCAAGATGGTGCGCACGGCAGGACTTGAACCTGCACGATGTTACTCACTAGAACCTGAATCTAGCGCGTCTGCCAATTCCGCCACGTGCGCAGCGCGAGTTGCCCGAGTTTGATACGCCGGGGCGGGCGCGGGAGCAAGCCCAAATGCGCGCTTAGCGGCGTTCCAGTTTTTCGATGGCCCGGCGCAGGTTGCGTTCAATGGCCTCCCAGCGCTCCCCGGCCGCAATCTTTTTGCCGTCGGCTTCCCGCACGTAAAAGCTGTCAATGGCCGCCCCCTTTTCGGTGCTGATCCGCGCCGAGGAGATGTTGAGCTTCAATTCGGCCATCGCCTGGGAAATGCCGTGCAGCAGGCCGATGGTGTCCTCGGTTTCGATGTCGATCAGCGAGCGTTCGGCCGACGCCTCGTTGTCGAGGGTGATCTGGGTGACGATGGGTTCGCCGCTGTAATCCTGGTAAAGCGTCCGGGCCCGGCGCTGTTTGGCAATCAGCGCG
Source organism: Verrucomicrobiia bacterium (assembly GCA_035765895.1). Taxonomy (NCBI): domain Bacteria; kingdom Pseudomonadati; phylum Verrucomicrobiota; class Verrucomicrobiia; species Verrucomicrobiia bacterium. Next base: position 76,920 of record DASTWL010000012.1, read on the forward strand.
GTGAGGTCGAAATCCGCCGTGGTGAGCACGCGGCCCAGCAGGTCGTCAAATTCCTCGGTTTGTTCCGGGTCGGCGAGGGAGCCGGTGCGGCCGTCAGTGACGGAAAACACGTCGAGCACGATGCCGTCCTTGCGGGTGAACACCTGTGCGCGGAGGATGTTCAAGCCCGTGGCGCTCAGGGCGCCGGCAATGTGGCTGAACAGCCCGGCGCGGTCCCACGTGCAGATCCGCACGTCACTGTAACCGCGGTCGCGTTGATGCTGCCAGCGGGTCGCCGGCGCCAGCGCGTGCCCGTCTTCACCCACCTGCTGCTGCATGAAGCGGTGGACGAGTTCGATGTCCTCGACAATCTGGTCCGCGTTGTTGTGCACGAGGAAATAGCGGGGCGGCATGGCGGCAAAATGGGCCTCCGCCTCGTCCGCTTCGAGGCTCGCCGGGAGTTCCTGGCAGACTTCGCGCATGAGGGACTCGCGCTGCTTTTCCTCGGCGCGGAGGAATTCCGTGCCGCCCGTCAACAGCTTCATCGCCTTGCGGTGCAGAATCCACAGGAGCGAATCCTTGAAGCCGTTCCACAATTTGTCGCTCGTCGCCACCGAATCCACGAAGGTCAGCAGGGTGAGGAGCTTCAGGTTTTCAGGCGTTTGCAACTGGCGGGCGAAGGTCGCCACCACGTCCGGATCGTCCAGGTCGCGGCGTTGCGAGGTGATGGCCATGAGCAGGTGATGGGCGATCACGTTCTGCAACGTGTCAATGGCGCCCTCCTCCAGGTGTAGCCGGCGGGCCACGCGCTGGGCGAGTTTGCCGCCGACTTCGGCGTGTTTGCCATGGCCGCCCGCCTTGCCGACGTCGTGCAGCAGCAGGGCGAGGTAGAGCAGGTAGGGATGTTCGAGTTCCTGCAACAGGCTGGTGTATTCCGCGTAGGGGGCGGTCTTGCCCTCCCACACCCGGTCAAGCTGTTCAAGGCACATCAGGGTGTGTTCGTCGGCGGCGTATTGGTGATAGAACTCGTGCTGCACGAGGCAGGTGAGCTTGCCAAATTCGGGAATGTATTTGCCGAGCAAGCCCGTCTCATGCATGGCCCGCAGCACGCGCGCGACGTCGCCACGCTGGTTGAGGATGGCGAGGAAACTCTCATGCACATGGGCATCGGCGAGGAACGCCCGGTCCACGAGCGGCAGTTGATTCCGGATCAACTGCACGAGGTCGGGATGCAACTGGAGGCCGCGTTGTTGGGCGTGCAGAAACACGCGCATCAGGCGCCGGGGGGAATCGCGGAACACCCGCGGCGAGGCGGCGTGAATCTCGCCGTTGATGAACTTGAAACCGTCCACTGGTTCGACGGCAACGGGCTTCTGCCGCGGCAGGAGCTTGCGCAGGGAGAACCGGGACAATTGGGGCGGCAGGATGGCCATGCGTTGTTCCAGCGTGCGCGTGATCAAAAACACGTTGCGGGTGTGCGTGTAGAAATCGCGCATGAAACGCTCGATGCGGCGGCTGGCCGAGCGTTCGTGGTAGCCCAGCCCGTGCGCGATGGCCGGCTGCAGGTTCTTCGTCAGCACATCCGTGAGGCGTGGCACCTCGTAGTGCATCTCCGTGCGCACGCGGAGCAGAAAATCGTAGGCAGCCTCGAGTTGTTTGCGTTCCGTGGCGCTGATGAATTCCCGCGCCTGCAGGTCCGCGAGCGAGCGGGTGCCGTGCTTGAAGAAGGCCATCCACAGCAGGTTCTGGTAATCCCGCAGGCCGCCGCAGCCGTTCTTCACGTTCGGCTCCAGCATGAACGCCGAATTGCCAAACTTGGTCCGCCGGGCGGATTGATCCTCCATGCGGGCGGCGATGTATTCATCGGCGTGGCCCTTGACGCATTTGGCCACGATGGTCTGCTGAAATTTCTCGAACAACCCCTGGTCACCGGCGATCAGCCGGGACTCGATCACGGAGGTTTTCGACTGCATGTCGCTGTTGGCCACCTTGACGCATTCCTCCAGCGAACGGACCGAATGCCCGATCTTGAAGCCCAGATCCCACAGCGGATACAGGATGCCGTCCAGCATGCGGGCCAGATAGGGATGCGGCTTGCCCGCGCCGACCACCTGGCCGTTGTGCAGGAACATGAAATCAATGTCGCTGTGCGGATTCAACTCGCCGCGGCCGTAGCCGCCCAGGGCGATCAGCGCGATTTTGGGAAACTCCTTCTGCGCCTGCGGGGACAGGCTCTGCTTGGCCGTGTCCCAGAAATGCCGCAACAGCACGTCAAGGATGTGGGCACGTGCGGCGCAGACTTCGCGGCCGCCGGCGCCGGCGCGGTGCAGCATCTTGAGGCGGTGCGTTTCGACCTTGAGGAAGGCCTTGTAACGCGCGAGTTCCTGGGACGGCTGGCGTCCGGCGGGCAGGACCAGCCGGGTGGCGGCGCTGGTCTCGATTTTCTGGAGCAAGGTCTGCATGTCCGGCGCACACTTTGGGGCATACCGGCTTGAACGCAAGCGCGGCGCAACCTTGTTCGCCTGCTGGTGTTTCCTTAACTTGGCCGCCGTAATGCCCGCCCGTTCCGATCCTGATGCCGCGCTGATGCTCCGCGTTCAACGCGGCGACCGCGACGCATTCACGGAACTCGTGCGCAAATACGAGCAGCCCATCTATAACTTCATCCTGCGCACCCTGCGGGACGAAACCGAGGCCGAGGATCTGGCGCAGGCCACGTTTGTGCAGGTCTGGAAATCCGCCCGGCGGTATCAGGCCAGCGCCAAATTCTCCACGTGGATTTACACCATCGCCCGCAACCTCTGCCTGAATGAAATCCGCCGCCGCGCGCGGCACCCGGCCGAATCGCTCGACGGTTCGGCCCACACCGGCGCCGAGGACATCGCGCCGCAAATTGAGGACCGGGCGGCGCCCCAGCCGCCCGGGGCCTTGCTGCATGGCGAACTCGAGGCGAAACTCGCCGAGGCCCTCGGGGATTTGCCCGAGAACCAGCGCACAGCCATCCTGCTGTGTCAGCGGGATGAGTTGAGCTACGAGGAGATTGCCCGCGTGCTGGGCTGCTCGCTGGCGGCCACGAAATCACTGATTTTCCGCGGCCGCGAAACGTTGAAGCAGCGGTTGAAGGCCTACTTGAAAACCGGAGAATGGACATCATGAGCCGGATCCAATCGATTCCCTTTCAACGACGCAACTTTTCACCGGGACCGGTGATTAACCCCCTGTCGAGCCATGAAACTTGACCCGCTTGAACAACTGCGTGAGCAGGCCTGGCGACGGCCTTTGACGCCGGCGGAACAGGCCCAGCTCGAAGCCTGGTTCGCGGCCCATCCCGGGGCGCGGGCCGATTGGGAAGCGGATGCCGCCCTGAGCGCGGCGCTCGCCCGGCTGCCCGAAGCGGCGGCGCCTTCCAATCTCACGGCGCGGGTGCTGGCGGCCCTTGAGCGGGGCGATTTGGCCACGGTCGGTGCGCGGGGAAAATTTTGGTTGGGTTGGGTTGGTTGGGTCCCGCGCACCGCCGTGGCCGCTGCCGTCGTGGCGGCGGGGTTGTTCGCTGGTGTGGCGGTGCACCGGCATCAACAGCAGGTCGCGCGGGTCGAGGCCATGCGCCAACTCGCGGCGGCGGCGGAAGTCACGCCCGTGCCCAGCCCGGAAGTGTTGCAGGATTTGGAGGTCATCCGCCGCATCAATCTCACCCCGGCGGCGGACGTTCAACTGCTCGCGCTGGGACCGGAACTGCAGGCGCTCGCCAAATAATGCATTACGGAAACCCCAGTGTGCGGCGTTGGACGGGGCTGGTGGCTCTGGCGCTTTGCCTGACGGCCACGGTCACGCCGGCGGCATCCACAAATGCCCCAACAAATGCCTCAGCGTCCACAACGACCCCGCCCGTCACGCTGGCGCCTTCTCCGGTGCAAGTGTTCCGTGAACTGCTGCTCAAGACGCCCGAAGAACGCGAGGAGTTGCTGTCCTTGCGCCCGCCCGGCATGCGCGAACCCTTGGAGGCCAAGATCAAGGAATACCTTGCGTTGTCTCCGGAAGAACGGGAGCTGCGTTTGCAGGCCACCGAACTCCGGCATTATTTGCTGCAACTGATGCCGGTCCCCGCGACCAACCGCCCACCCTTGCTCGCGCAAATCCCCGAGCCGATGCGGGCGGTTGTGACGTCCCGCTTGGAGACGTGGAATTTGTTTCCGCCGGCCATGCAGGATGAAATGCTCGAAAACGAGCAGATGGTGCGCTACTTCACCCAGTTGCGCGGGGCGGACGCCACGCAACGCGAGGCCATTCTGGCCGGCCTGTCGCCGGCGCAGCAGGCCCGGGTCAAATCCGAGCTGGCACGCTGGCAATCGCTGTCGGACAAGGACCGGTCCGCCATTTTCACGCAGCTCAATCAGTTTTTTGACCTGAACCCGTCCGAACGCGAAACCGCGCTGCGCAAGTTGTCCGACCCCGAACGGGAAGCCATGGAGCAAACGCTGACGGCGTTTGGCCACCTGACGCCGCAGCAACGCGCGGTCTGCATTGCCGCGTTCGAGAAGTTTGCGAACATGACGCTCCCCGAACGGCAGCTCTTTTTGAAACAGGCCGACGCCTGGCAGCGCATGACGCCGTCGGAGCGCGAGCGCTGGCGGGAACTGGTGACGCGGGTGCCGGACTGGCCGCCGTTGCCGCCGGGCATGCTGCCCTTGCCGGCCGCGGCCCAACTGCATCCCGTGCCCGCCTCGGGTGGCTCGACGAACCCGTAACGTCCGTCCGTCCGGGAGAGGTTCAAGCAAACCGGCACTTCGCTTCGACGGCGCGCGCCAGCCGGCGCAGGTATTCCGCGCGGCGGATTTCTCCGGCGCCCAGCGCGGCGGTGGCCGGGGTGACCATTTGCACATCGAACAGCAGGAAGCCCCGTTCGCGCAGGCGTTCCACAAGGTGGGCGAGCGCAATCTTCGAGGCGTTGTCGGCGCGATGGAACATGGATTCACCTGCGAACAGACCGCCCACGTGCACGCCGTAAACGCCGCCGACGAGTTCCGCGCCCAGCCAGCATTCGACGCTGTGCGCGTGACCGCGCTCGTGCAGCGCCACGTAGGCGGCGATGAACTCGGGCGTAATCCACGACTGGCCACGGCGGGGTGTGGGCGTGGCGCAGCCGGCCATCACTTCCCGGAAGGCCCGGTTCACGGTGATTTTGTAAGGGCACTGGCGGATGATTTGCGCGAGCCGGCGCGGGACATGGAATCCGTCCAGCTCGATGATGCCTCGCGGATCGGGCGACCACCACGTGACCGGCCGCGCGGTCCACGGAAAAATCCCGCTGCGGTAGGCGAGCAACAACCGGTCCGCCGACAAATCGCCGCCGAAAGCCACCATCCCTTCGGCATCCGCCAGGCGCGGATTGGGGAATTGCATCCGGTGATCGAGCAGGACGGGTGACATGGGCGGGTGCGGACGAAGCGGGCGGCGTCAAATGGGCGAGCGGCCTTCCAGGCCGTGCAGGATGAACATTTCAAACATGCCGCTGATTTCCATCGCTGCCCAGATCCGGTTCAGCTGCGGATCGACGTCGCCGGGTTCCTGCCGGTCCTCGGGCGAACCGAGCAGCAGCCAGCTGCCCACGCGGATGTCGTTCAATACCTGCAACAGCCATTCGGAGTCTTCCCGCCGCACGGTGAGGGTGTAGCCGGCTTTGGTGCGGCGGAACCGCTTTTCGCCGGCCAGCCACGTTTTCACCCGTGCTTTGTGGTGGGCGCGCTGCTCAGCCAGCGCCTCATCAAGCAGCCGCCGGGCTTCCGCGGCGGGTTCGGCCGGGAGGGAGCGGCTCAGCGGTTGATGGGCCGCGGGCACCAGTGGATAGAGATCCAATATCTGGACCAGCACGTCCCGCTCGGTGGTGTTGAGGCTGAACACAATGGCCTCGTCGGTGGCGCGCAGCAGTTTCATGCGTCGCGCTCCAGTGTGGCGTGCAACGTGTATTTTTGCAGTTGGTGGACGTAAAACTCGGCCTTTTCCAGCCCCTCGCGGGCGAGCACGCTGCGGCCTTCTTGATGCACCTGCAGCATGTGAAATTCGGCTTTTTGCCGGGGCCAGCCGAAGACTTTTTGGAAGACGTGCGTCACATAATCCATGAAGTTGACCGGGTCGTTCCAACACACGACAAGATAGCCGGGCTCCAGGTCCGTTTGGGACTGGGCGTCCGGCTCGAGGTCGGGCATGACGACAGGTGTGGCCGTGTCGGGCATGGCCAAAAAATACTTTTACGGGCCAAACTTGTCGAGCGGGCGGCGCAATCGGGGCTGGCCGCGGGCCATCGCCGCGCGGACAATGAACGGTTCTTGCTGCGGCCGGTCGAAAGGGTGTTATCTTGCGGCAAATTAAAACGACATGAAGCAAACAAAACGAATCTGGATCGGGCTGGTGTGGCTGTGCGGCTGGCTCGTGGTGGCATTGCACGCCGAAACCAATGCGCCCGTCGCGCTGACGGAATTGAAGCCCGGTCCGGATGATGGCCGCATTGCGTTCGTCTGCGCGCGGCTGCTGGAGCAGGGGCATTACTCCCGCCACCCCTTCGACGACGAATACTCGGGCCGGATGCTGGACTACTACCTCAACACGCTCGATCCGCAGCACATGCATTTTCTCCAGACGGACATCGACAAGTTCGAGCCCTACCGCAAGCGCCTGGATGACCTGATCCTGCGCCGCGGGGACACGTGGCCAGCCTACGAAATTTTCACCGTGTTCCGCCAGCGGCTCGCCGAACGGACCGAGTTCGCCGAAAGCCTCCTCCAGACCAATCATTTTGACTTCACCCGGGATGACCGCGTGTTGATCAACCGCAAGGACCAGCCCTGGCCAAAGGACATGGACGAAGCCCACCATCTGTGGCGCGAGCGGCTGCGCTTCGAGTTTTTGCAGGAGAAACTCGCGCGCACGGACGCCGCCAAGAAGAAAACCACCGCCAAAAAGTCCGGCGCCACGAACGACGCCCCGGCGGAGGTGAAGTCCCCGAAAACAATGGATGAGGAAATCGCCGAGGTGCTTTCCAAGCGTTACCATCGCAACCTGCACATTTTCGAGGAAATGGACCACGACGACGTGTTCGAGCTTTACCTGAATTCGCTGGCCCGCATCTACGACCCGCACTCCGATTACTTCGGCAAATCCCAGCTCCAGCAGTTCCAGATCAGCATGAACCTCGCGCTGTTCGGCATCGGCGCACAACTGCGGATGGACGATGACGGCTACTGCACCATCGAACGCCTCATGCCCGGCGGCCCGGCCCTCAAGAGCAAACAGATCGAAGAAAAGGAACGCATTGTCGCCGTGGCCCAAAGCAATGCCGTGCCGGTGGACGTCGTGGGCATGAACCTGAACAAGACCGTGCAGCTCATTCGCGGCGCGAAGGGCACCGAAGTGCGGCTCACGCTGGAAAAGCCCGACTCCCCCGAGCGGCACATCGTGTCGTTGATCCGGGACGAAATCCCGCTCGAAGACCAGCAGGCCAAGGCGAAGATCATCGATCTGCCCGGCGACGGCGGCGTGACCAACCGCATCGGCGTCATTGATCTGCCGTCGTTTTATGCGCCCATCGATTCGCCCACGGACAAGAACAAGGCAGAGCCGCACTACACCAGTGTGGACGTGGCACTGCTGATCAAGAAGATGAAGGAGCAGAACGTCGGCGGCATCATTCTTGACCTGCGCCGCAATGGCGGTGGTTCCCTGGAAGAGGCCATCAAGCTCACCGGCCTGTTCATCAAGGAAGGGCCGGTGGTCCAGGTGCGCGGGCCGGAGGGCGATCCGATTGTGGATTCGGACACGGACCCGGCGATGTTGTGGGACGGGCCGTTGGCGGTGCTGACCAGCCGGTTCAGCGCGTCCGCCTCCGAAATTGTGGCCGCTGCGTTGCAGGATTACGGGCGCGCCTTAATTGTTGGCGATTCCTCAACGCACGGCAAAGGCACCGTGCAAAGCTTGAACCAGTTGCGGGCCTACTTGCGCATGGCGGATCTGGACACCACCACTGAACCAGGCGCACTCAAGTTCACCATCCGCAAGTTTTACCGGGCCAGCGGCGCGTCCACCCAGTTCAAGGGCGTGACGCCGGACATTGTGCTGCCCTCCGTGCTCAACTACGCCAAGGACGTGGGCGAGGCGTCGCTCGAATACCCGCTGCCGTGGGACACCATTGCCAGCGCCAAGTATCAGAAACTCGACCGCGTGGCGCCCTATTTGCCGGAACTGCACAAGCTCTCCGACGGCCGCATTGCCAGGTCGAAGGACTTTGAATACATCCGGCAGGACATCGCCCAGTATCTCAAGCGGCAGGATGACAAGACCATTTCCCTCAATGAAAAAGTGCGGCTGAAGGAAAAGGCCGAGGACGATGCGCGCCAGAAGGCCCGTGACGAAGAACGCCGCAATCGCAAAGGCCTCAAGCCTGTCATTTATGACATCAGCCTGAAGCAGGCGGAACTGGCCGGATTGCCGGCGCCGGAAGCGAGCACCAATTCACTCGCCGGGGCAACCACCACGGCGGCCATGCTCACCGCCCACACCAGTGCCGGTGTCGACGTGGACGCGGAGGATGCGGCCGGCGCGGACAAGGCGCCGGTTGTGGATCCCACGCTCGACGAAACGGAGTCCATTCTCGTGGACTACCTGCACCTGCTGGACAAGGTGATCACGGCGAAGAAGTAATTCCAACCATCGCGCCGCCGGCAGCCCAAGGCTGGCCGGCGGCGCCAAAGAGGTATCGACGCATGAATGTCTCATCCTTCAAAACCGCCGCTCTGCTGGGCGCGGCCAGTTTGATGCTCGCGCTGTCCGTGGGTTGTGAAGAAAAGAGCCCGACGGAGAAGGCCGTCGAAAAAACCAAGTCCGCCGCGCAGGATGCCGGCGACGCCATCAAGAATGCGGCCAAGAAAACCGGGGACGCCGTGAGTGACACCGCCAACCAGGCCTGGGACAAGGTGAAGGACGGCGCCCATGAAGTCAGCACGGTGGCCACCAATGTGGCGGCGGAAGTCAAGCAAGGTGCCGAGCAGGTGGGCGACAAAATCCAGCAGGCGGTCCACTAGGGCCGCGGCGCCTACTTGAAGCGCATCCGGTAATGCTGGTAGCGGTTCATCACCGTCACGACGTAGTTGCTCGTGGTGGGGAAGCCGATCTGGGTGAGGAATGCCGCGCTGTTCGTCGCCGCCGCACCATTGTTCCAGCGCACCACGTTGCCGCGTCCCGCATTGTAGTCCGCCAGCGCATAGGGCAGGGGATTATCCGTCTTTGTGTAACGCTTCAGCAGCTTGGCCAGGTAAAACGTGCCGGCCAGCGTGTTGGTGCGCGGATCAAGGCACAACGCGTGGTTGAAGCCGGTGATGTGCTCGGCGTCCGCCCATTCGCCGGCGGCGAGATCCTGGATCTGCATCAGGCCCAGTTCGCCGGCCCGGCCGCGGGCGGCGGGATTGAACCGGCTTTCACGCCACACCAGCGCCTTGACCAGTGCGGGTTCCACGCCGTAACGCCGGGCCGCCGCACGAATGGGTTCATCCTGGCTGTGCTCCAGCCGCTCCTGCCAGCCCCACCAGAGCGCGGCCGGCAGGGCGAGCAGCAACACCGTCACCGTCAGTATCCAGCTTCCTTTCACCGCAGTTTTTTTATCCCGACCTCCCCGGGCAATGGAATCCTGAAATACGCGGCGGCGAAAAATGTTTTCCACCGGGCGATGGGCGGTTGGGTTTTGATTGGCCGGGTCGTGAATCGTTTGCTATTTTGCCCCGCACACTTACAACTTCAGGACCAACATGCCGCAAGCCATCATGGATCCCGGCGAGGTGCGCCGGTTTGCCGAAGAGTTGAAACGCTTCAACCTTGAGTTGCAGAACCGCATGTCGTTGCTGCAGGCGCGTTTCGCCGCGCTGGGCGACACGTGGTCCGACCAGGAACATGCCAAGTTCGCCGAGGAGTTTCGCGACACGATGAAAGTGCTGAAAAAATTCATCGATGCCTCCAACGTCCATACGCCCTTCCTGCTCCGCAAGGCGAAGCGGATTGAGGAATATTTGGATCAGCACTGACACGGTTGCATCGTTGCATGGTCACGGCGTTACATTGGATGCAGGCGGACGGCCTGACGGCCCCCGCGCGGCAACGGGACAACGATTCAATGCGGTAACACTCTCATGCCCGAACGCGCCCAAGTCACCTCGCTGGAAGCCATCGAAGCCTTTCGCGCCCGCCTGACCATTTATCGCGACAAGGCTGCGCGCGTGCTCGATGAAGTGGCCGAAGAGGTGAAGCGCACCCGCGTGTGGCTCCAGAGCGATCGCGTTCCGTTTTGGGAGGGCCAGATTCGCCGGCGGCAGAAGGATCTCGAAATGCGCCAGCAGGAGCTGTTCAGCGCGCAGCTTTCCGGCATGCGCGATGCATCGTTCGTGCAACAGCAGGCGGTGCAACGCGCCCGGCGCGCGGTGCAGGAGGCCGAGGACAAGCTGCGTTTGGTCAAGCAGTGGAACCGCCAATACGATCAGCGTGTCGAACCTGCGGGCAAGCAGGCGGAGAAGTTGCGTCACAATCTGGCGCACGACCTGGGACTGGCCATTGCCCATCTTTCGGAAGTCATCCGGACCCTGGCCGAATACAGTGAAATCCATCCCGCCGCACCGCCTGCTCCACCCGCGAACGGCGCGGAATCGCCGCCCGCATCGGAAGGAGGCGCCGCATGACCACGGGAGCGAAGAACAGATTGATTGGCCTCACGAAGGAATTGTCCGCAGATTGGGCCGTGACCAAGGAATCCTGGCGCGACGCCAAAAGTTTGGAATTTGAAAAACGTTATCTGGAAGACCTGATGGCCGGCGTGAATGCCGCCGTCACCAACATTGATGCCCTTGAACGAATCCTCGGAAAAATCCACGACGACTGCCAGTAAGCTGGCGGGTGCGGGCGAAACCCTGGCGCTCCTGGACCGGTTGCGCCGCACGGTGCGGGAGACCGTCACGCGCCTGGAACAGGCGGAGCGCGATTACCAGGCGCGGGCCGGCAAGGTGCACGCCCAGTTTGAGCAGGCCATCGAAACCGAGCGTTCGCGGTGGGCCTCCGAAATGGAGGCGGAGCGCGCCGCCGCCGAAGCCCGGCGCAATGAAATCGAAGTCGCCCATGCCGCGCGCAAAAGCCGGATCGCCCGCGCTCTTTCCAATGCGCGTCAGCGCAAGGCCGGTGAAATTGACGCCGAAGAGAGCCGGCACACGTTTGCGATCCAACGCGACCTGCTCGAAGCCGACCGCGTGCGCGAAGTGGAGGCCAAGGCCAACAAGGACCACTACGAAGCCGTGCAGGCGCGTCTGGCCGACGAGCTGGCCACCATCGAGCAGTTCGAAGCCCGCTACCGTTCCTCGCTGGGCGCCTATCGTTCGCTGGCCCGCCTGCTTCCCGTCGAATCACCCGCGCCGGAATTACAGCAGGCGCCCGACGCGTTTCCGCCCGAACCGAAGCTGCTCGAGGAGTTGCAGGCCAAGGTGGACGGAGCGGCGCACGAGCTGGCCCATATTCGCGGCGCCGTGCTGCCGTTGGGCTTCAAGTTCCTGCCCGTCTGGCTGTGGATCATTCTGCTGCTGGCGGCGCCCTTCATCTTCGTGCCCGCGCTGCGCAAATTCGATTTCCACGCGGCGCCGGTGCCGCTCGCGCTGGGCCTGGTCGTGGCCGGCCTCGCTTTGATCCTGGGATTGTGGTGGCTGGGCAAGCGGCTCGCCGCGGCGCCGGCCCGGGCGGCGGTCAAGGCGTTGCAGGAAGCGCGCCGGCTGCACCAGGTCGGTGGCGAAAAGGCCGCCGCGAGCTTTGCCGCCGAGGATGAGCGAATCAAGGTCACGCACGCGAGTGCGACGACCTTCAACAACAATCTCTGGAAGCAAAAGCAGGTGGAGGCGAAGGCGCTGCATGAGGACTGGGCGGAGCGCTTCGAGAACCGGGCGCGCACGTTGCGTTCGGCCGCGGACGGCCGGCGGTTGCATCGCCTGACGATGGTGGACCAGGCCCATGCCGAGCGGGTCAACGCCCTGGCCGAACAGTCCTCGGCGCGCAAGGCGCAGGTTGAGGCAGCCCAGGTCGAAGGTCTCGCCAAACTGGCCGTCGTGCGCGATGAAGCCCGCGCCAGCGCCGAGGCCAACTGGCAGAATCTCGTGTTGCCGGCCTACCGCGCCCTGCAAGCCGCCGCCGCCGCCGCGGATCAAGCCTTTCCCGCGTGGGAGCCGGCGCTGTGGCAACGCTTCTCCCTGCCGGAACAGTTTCCCCATGCCGCCCGCTTCGCCGAACTGGCGGTGGACCTGGAACGGCTGGCTGGCGTGACGCTGGTGGATGACCGTCTCGGGCTGCCGGGGCCGAAGCGCTTTTCGCAGCCGCTGTTGCTCGATGTGCCCCGGCAGGCATCGCTGCTGTTTGAAACGAAGCAATCCGGCCAGGCACAGGTCGTCGGCGCGCTGAACAATCTCGTGCTGCGGCTGTTCACGAGCGCGCCGCCGGGACGGCTGGCGTTCACCATTTTTGACCCGGTCGGGCTGGGCCAGAATTTCGCCGGCATCATGCATCTGGCCGACTTTGAGGAACGGCTCATCAACAGCCGCATCTGGACGCAGCAGGCGCAGTTCGAGCAGCGGCTGGCAGATCTCAACGAGCACATCGAAAAGGTCACGCAGATGTATCTGCGCAACGAATACGCGACGCTGGCCGAATACAATGCGCAGGCCGGGCGCATGGCGGAGAAATATCATTTCCTCGTCATCGCGGATTTTCCCGTGAACTTCAGCGATGTGGCGGTGAAGCGGCTGATGAACATTGCTGCGGCCGGACCACGTTGCGGTGTGCATTTGCTGATCCACTGGGATCAACGCCGTCCCGCGCCCGTGGAGTTTGTGCCGGATGAACTCCGTAAGAACGCGATTTGTCTCGTGCCCAAAGGCGAGGGCTTCGCCGTGGCGAACTGTCCGGCGCTGGAGGCGAAGGACGGTGCGGCCATCTCGGGGGTCAACACCTGGGAGGGCGTCAAGCTCACGCTCGATGCACCGCCGGACGCCGAACTGGCCACGCGTTTGTGGCATCAGATTGGGAAGGACAGCATTGATTCCAGCCGGGTGGAAATGCCGTTTGCGGAAGTGGCCCCCGGCCCGGACGAATTCTGGAGCCTCGACACCACCGGCGAATTGCGCGTGCCGATTGGCCGCACCGGCGCGACCAAGCTGCAATACCTCGCACTCGGCAAAGGCACGCGCCAGCACGCGCTGGTGGCAGGCAAGACCGGCTCCGGCAAATCCACGCTCTTCCACGTCATCATCACCAACCTCGCGCTCTGGTGCAGTCCCGAGCAGGTCGAGTTTTACCTTGTGGATTTCAAGAAGGGCGTCGAGTTCAAGTGCTACGCCACGCAAAAACTGCCGCACGCCCGCGTCATTGCCATTGAGAGCGACCGCGAGTTTGGCTTGAGCGTGTTGCAGCGCCTCGATGAGGAACTGAAGCGTCGCGGTGATTTGTTCCGCAAGCTGGGCGCCCAGGACATTGCCGGTTACAAACGCGCGGGCGGCACGGAGCCGATGCCGCGTGTGCTGCTGCTGATTGACGAGTTTCAGGAGCTGTTCGTCGAGGACGACCGCGTGTCGCAGGGGGCGTCGTTGCTGCTCGACCGCATCGTGCGCCAGGGGCGCGCCTTCGGCATTCATGTCATCCTCGGTTCGCAGACATTGGGAGGCGCCTACACGCTGGCACGGGCGACCATCGGGCAAATGGTGGTCCGCATCGCGCTCCAGTGCAACGAGGCGGACGCCTACCTCATCATGAACGAGGACAATCCCGCGCCGCGGCTGCTCTCGCGTCCGGGCGAGGCGATTTACAACGACGATGCCGGCGCGATTCAGGGCAACAGCCCGTTCCAGGTGGTCTGGTTGCCGGACCAGGAACGCGACCAGTGGCTGGAGCGGGCGCACCGAATTTCTGCCGGGACCACCGCGCGCGTGCCGATTGTTTTCGAGGGTAACGCGCCGGCCGATGTGCGGGAAAATCCCCTGTTGCGCGCGGCACTGGCGCAACCGGCAAAAGCCGCGGCGACCGCGCCGCACGTGTGGCTCGGCGCGCCCAATTCCATCAAGGGGCCGACTGAAGCCGTGTTCCGTCGGGCCAGCGGCAATCATCTGCTTGTCGTCGGTCAGCGCGACGAGGCGGCGCTGGCGATGCTGGGCATTGCCCTGGTGTCGCTGGCGGCGCAACAGCCCAAAACGGCAGCGCGATTCTTCGTGTTCGATTGCAGCGCGCCGGATGCCGCGGAGGCCCGGTTCCTGGAGCGCGTCATCGCGGCGGTGCCGCACGCCGTAAGGCTCGTCCGTCCGGGCGACGTGGACGAGGTCATGGCCGCGCTGGCCGGCGAACAGCAACGGCGCGCGGATGGCGGCGGGGCGGACGCGCCGGAAACGTATCTGCTCGTGCACGGGTTGCAGCGCAACAAGAAGCTGCGCTTCGATGAGGAAATGAGCTTTTCCATGGATGCCGACGCGGGTGCGAATCCGGGGTTGCAGTTCAACAAGCTGATTTGCGAGGGAGCGGGGCTGGGCTTCCACGTCATCGCCACCTGCGACACCTACAACAACCTCATGCGCATGCTGAGCCGGAAGGCGGTCAGCGAATTCGAGATGCGCGTGGTGTTCCAGATGAGCGCGAACGACTCGGCGAGCCTGATTGAATCGCCACAGGCCAACAACCTTGGCCTGCATCGCGCCCTGTTCTACAACGGCCACGAGGGCTGGCTGGAGACGTTCCGCCCCTATGCCTTGCCCGACGATGTCTGGGTGCAGGGCGTGCGCGAACAACTGGCAGCGACGTGAGCGAACGCTTCAGCGTGGCCGCGTGGCCCGTTCTTGAAGCCAGGTGATGTCCGGGTTGTTCGGCGAGGCGAAGAGGTCGTTCACAAATCCATCCCGGACCAGCGGCGGCGTCGTGCGGGGGTCGCGCCACTTCTTGATTTCCGAATGCCCGTCGGCGAAGGAGAAGCCGCAGGCGCCGTTGTGGTAAATTCCAGGCAAATCCCAGAAGACATACCGCTCGGGCTGATTGGGCCAGCCGCTCATGTTCACGCACAGGTTGCCCATATCGATGCTGTCCTCGCGCATGTCGAGCAGCACGAACATCATCGAAGGCGGCGGGTCGTTGATGTCGGAAAACTTCAGGTAGATGCGGTAATTGCTGATTTGCGGTCCCCAATTGCCGTCGGTGCCGCCCCAGCCGCCGAGATAGACATTCATCGACATGCTGCGCACGCGCGGTTTGGCTTCGCCGTTGACGATGACCTTGGAGGTGTCCGCCGGGCAGCGCCAGATGCTGAGGTTCTGGCCGCAGTAGGGCCAGAGCGGGCTTTTCTTGATGCTGACATCGGGATCCCAGTTGGCGCGGTTCGCGGGGTTGTAGTCCAACGTGCCGGTGACCCATGCGTAAGGGTAGGTATCGGGGAGCCAGGGCGCTTCGCTCGCGTAGGGGAGCAGATCGTGGTTGTCCTCGGCATACATCCGCCAGGCCAGCGCGAGCTGGCGGTGATTGTTCATGCAGTAAATGCCCTGGGCCTTTTGTTTGGCGCGATTCAAGGTCGGGAGGAGCAGCGCCGCCAGAATGCCAATGATCACAATGACGACCAGCAGCTCGATGAGCGTGAAGCCGGCCGAATTGGACAACTTGGGGCAGCGCATGGTGGTTTAAGCGGGCCCTTCAAGGCTTGCCCACGCCGCCCGGCCTGTCAACCGCTGCAGCGCCTCAATTGCCGGGCTGGGCCAGCGTGCGCCAGTCCTTCAGCACGCCGTCCACAAAGTGCAGTTCGGCGCGGATGTAGGTGCGCGGCTGGTAATCGTTGATGAGGTAGCGTTCGAGGAAACGGTCCCGGCCGGTGCCAATCTGCCGGTAGGCCCAGTAACGGGTTTCCTCCATCCAGCCGCCTTCGTAAAGCCACGTGGTGACGGCGCCGTGTTCGTCTTCGCTCTGCAACACCTGCGCGGGCTTGCCCCACGCGATGTAAACGGCGTCCGTGGTCATGCCGACCTTGATCTGCCCCTGATCGACGAGTTCCCGTTGGGTGGATGTCAGGGCGGCGTAGGCGGCCGGTCGTTCTGCGGCGCGCGATGCCGGCGTTTTGGTGGCACAACCGGTCATGAGCAGGCCGGCCGACAGAAGTAACAGCCATCGTTTCACAGTAACAATGACGCAAACCGGCGGCTGGTATTCAAGCGCAAGCTGCGCAAGGCCGCCCACTTGGCGCCAAGCCGCGGGCCAAAATCAGTGCCCAAGGCCAAAACGCTGCCGTCATCCGGGCCCAATTCGCCCGTGCCCGGCGGGGAATCTTGCCACGCCGCGGGCGACCGCGTATTCCCTGCGCATGCGTTTTGGCATAAACACCTTCCTGTTCACCTCGCCGTTCACAAACCGCAGCACGCGGCTGTTTGGAACGTTCCGGCGCTGGGGGTTTGACAGTGTGGAAATCGCCGTCGAAGACCCGGCCGACATTGATCCGGCCCGCATCAAGGCGGAACTCGACCGCCACCAACTGGTCGCCGGCACGCTCTGTGCCTGCTTCCCGCCGGCGCGCGATCTGCGCGGCACCGCGCGGCAACAGCGCGAATGCCAGCGCTACCTGCGGGCGTTGCTCCGGCTGATGCCGGCGCTGAATTGCCGCACGCTGATTGGTCCGCTGTATTCCGCCACGGGTCGCGCGGAAATGGTGCCGCCGGCCCAGCGGCGCGCCCAGTGGCGCCTGGTCGTGCGCCAGTTGCGGGAGATTTGCGACGTGGCCGGTGACGCGGGCGTGTCGATTGCGATGGAGCCGCTGAACCGCTTTGAAACGGATTTCCTCAACACGGTGGAGCAGGGGCTCGCGCTGATTGCCGAGGTCAATCGCCCGGCGCTGAAGCTGTTGCTCGACACGTTCCACATGAACATCGAGGAAAAGGACATTCCCGCCGCCATCCGCCGCGCGGGCCGGCACGTGGCACACTTCCATGCGTGTGGCAGCGACCGCGGCACGCCGGGCAGGGACCATCTCGACTGGCCCGGCATCCGGGCTGCGTTGCACGACATTGGTTACGCCGGCGATGTCGTCATCGAATCGTTCACACCGGACGTGAAGGTCATCGCCCGCGCCGCGGCCATCTGGCGGCGCATCGAGCCGACGCGGGAGGAAATCGCCCGGCAGGGGCTGCATTTTTTGCGAGAAAATCTGAAGTGACCTGCCATGCGGAGCGTCGTTAGAATGCCATCACTCAATCCCATGAAATCTCTCCTCCTTCTGCTGGCCCTGGGGCTGCTGGCCCAGGTTGCGCCGGCGGCCGACAAGAAAATCGTCTTCATTGCGGGCAAGCCCAGTCACGGCCCGGGGCAGCACGAGCATCGCGCCGGCTGTTTGCTGTTGAAGTCGTGCCTTGACCACGTGCCGGGCGTGACGTCGGTGGTGTATTCCAATGGCTGGCCGGACCAGCCGCAGGCATTTGACGGCGCGGCGGCCGTGGTCATCTACGCGGACGGCGGTCCCGGGCATCCGCTGCTGCAGGACGATCACCTCAAGACGATCGGCGCGTTGATGGACAAGGGCGTGGGGCTGACGTTGCTGCATTACGCGGTGGAACCGACGCGCGAAGCCGGCGAGAAAGAATTGCTCGACTGGGTCGGCGGCTGTTTCGAGGTGTATTGGTCGGTGAACCCCACGTGGCGGGCCGATTTCAAAGCGCTGCCGCAACATCCGGTCACGCGCGGCGTGCAGCCGTTCGCCATTCGCGACGAATGGTATTTTCACATGCGGTTCCGGGACGGGATGCGGGGCGTGACGCCCGTGCTGTCGGCTGTGCCCACGCCGGGCACCATCAAACGCGACGATGGGCCGCACGAGAACAATCCCACCGTCCGCGCGGCCGTGGAGCGCGGGGACATCCAGCACGTCGCGTGGGTGGCAGAGCGGCCCGGCGGTGGCCGCGGCTTCGGCTACACGGGCGGACATTACCACGAGAACTGGGGCAACGACCAGGCGCGCAAACTGGTGCTGAACGGCATTCTGTGGACGGCCGGAATGGAAATTCCCCCGGACGGTGTGGTCTCCACTGTCACGGAAGAACAGCTCAAGGCGAACCTCGACCCGAAGGGGAACTGAACCCGCCGCTTACAGCGCGTTCAACACATCCACCAGTTGCCGCAGCCGGCCGTAATCGCGGCGGTTGAAGCCAAACGCGATGCGCGGCAGATCGAGATGATTGCCGTCCTCGATCTCCTCCTCGGTGGGCGTCACGATCTTGATGGGGTCGCCGGTGATGATGTCGGCAAAGTCCTCGTTCATGGCGGCAAGCGCGGTGGCGGACGGCGCGTGTTTCAGCCGGATCACCAGCAGGTCCTTCACGAACCGGCTGGAGTGAAAGTTGCGGTAAAAGCGCGTGATGATCTTCACCGCGTCGTCCGTGCTGTCCGTGATTTGGTAAAGGTTCAAATCGTCGGGCGAGATGAGTTCGTCGCGCAGCAGGTGTTCGCGGATGTTCTTGTCCCACGTCTTCCAATACGTGCCGCCCGGCCGGTCAATCAGCACCAGCGGCATGAGCTGGCTCTTGCCCGTCTGCATCAGCGTGATGGCCTCGTAGCCTTCATCCATTGTGCCGAACCCGCCGGGGAACAGCGCGATGGCGTCCGAATGCCGGATGAAGATGAGCTTCCGGGTGAAGAAATACTTGAACGTGACGAGCTTCTTGTCCTGGGCGATGACGGGGTTGGCGGATTGTTCCCACGGCAGGCGGATGTTCACGCCGAAGCTGTTTTCCACGCCCGCCCCCTCGTGGCCGGCCTGCATGATGCCCGGGCCCGCGCCGGTGATGACCATCCAGCCCGCGTTGACGATCTTCCGTCCGAAGTCCACGGCCTGCTGGTATTCGCGCTTCGTCGTTTCCGTCCGGGCGGAGCCGAAAATCGTGACCTTGCGTTTGCTGGCGTAGGGCGCGAACAACTTGAACGCGTAACGCAGTTCGCGCAGTGCCGTCTGGATGACCCGCACGTCGCCGCTGTCCTCCACGTCGGTCAGCAGCTTCAACGCATTCTCCATGATGTCCGCGACCGCCGTCTCGTTGTGGCCGCCACCCTTGCAGGCAATCAATTCCGCGATGCGCCGTTTCAGCTCGGGATCCCCCGGCGCCTTCTCAACTTTTTTCATAAGCGAAGGACTAATTACGCGACGAGGCGGGGAAAAGCAAACGGCGCGCGGCGAATGCGCGGTTGAAGTTGTCCACAGGATATTCCAGTGTGCGGCTGCGTGACGCATGAACTGGCTGGCCCATTTGCACCTGTCCGAACCGTCGCCGGAGTTCCGGCTCGGCAACGTGTTGCCGGACCTGCTGGGCGTGCGCGAACTGGCGTCGCTGCCGGCGGAATTCCAGCGCGGCGTGACGTGCCACCGGCGCATTGACGCCTTCACCGACGCGCATCCCTGCTTCCGGCAAAGCGTCGCCCGGCTGGCGCCGCCGTTCTGCCGCTTCGGCGGCATCATCATGGACGTGTTTTACGATCACCTCCTGGCCGTGAACTGGCCGGGGTTCTCGCCACACCCGCTGCGCCGGTGCTTGGACGAGTTTTACGCGTCGTTTGCGCCGCAGCGCTCCAGGTTGCCCGCGGCAGTCTGGCCGGTGCTGGAGCGGATGCGGGAGCAGGACTGGCTCGGCTCCTACGGCGATCTGGCCGGCGTGAGGCTTGCGCTCAACCGCATTGGCTGCCGCCTGAGTCAACCCCGCGAACTCGGCGCCTGCGGGCCCGAACTGGAACGGAATTATGCCGTGTTGGCGGACGATTTTGCGAGGTTTTACCCGGAATTGCGGGCGCACGTTGCGTTGTCCGGCGGTTAATTTTGTCCCCGCCGCCGGGGCCGTTCATTGACCCGCCCGCCGCCCGTTGTTAGTGTGCGCGGCACTTTTTAAGGCGCTCATGGACTATAAAGAAACGCTGAATTTGCCGCGCACGGACTTTCCAATGAAGGCCGACCTGGTCACCCGCGAGCCGGAACGGCTCAACCAGTGGCAGGCCAGCCGGCTTTACGAACGCATCCAGGCCTCGCGGGCCAACGCGCCCCGGTTCGTGCTGCACGACGGCCCGCCGTTTGCCAATGGCGACGTCCACATCGGCACGGCGCTGAACAAGATTCTCAAGGACATCATCCTCAAATACCAGACCCTGCGCGGGAAGCGGGCGCCTTACATCCCGGGCTGGGATTGCCACGGGCTGCCCATCGAATTCAAGGTCTCGCAGGAAATGCGCAAGGCTGGCAACACCGACGCCGATGCGGCGACCATTCGCAAGGCGTGCGAGGCTTACGCGCGCAAATACATCGACATCCAGCGCGAACAATTCAAACGCCTCGGCGTGTTGGGCGATTGGGACCATCCCTACCTCACGCTCAACAAGGAATATGAGGCGGACGAATTGCGCCTGTTCGCGGACATCGTGGAGCAGGGTTTTGTTTATCGCGGCAAAAAGCCGGTGTATTGGAGCATTCCGTGCCGCACCGCGCTGGCCGAGGCGGAAGTGGAATACCAGGACCACGTCAGCCAGAGCGTGTTTGTGAAATTCCCGGTCGTTGGGCAGCCGAAGACCTTTGTCGTGATCTGGACCACCACACCCTGGACGTTGCCGGCGAACCTTGCGGTCGCCTACAACGCCAGTTTCCAATACGTGCAGGCCGAAGTGGCGGGCGAAACCTACATCCTGTTTCGGGACCTGCTGCCGCAGGTGGCGGACAAATGCGGCTGGAGCAGCTTCAGCCAGCGTGACCTGCCCACCGAAGCCCTGGCGAAGCTGGTGTATCAGCATCCGTTCTGCGATCGCACAGGCCGGCTGTTCCCGGCGGAGTTTGTCACGAGCGACACGGGCACGGGCTTCGTGCACATCGCGCCCGGGCACGGCCTGGAGGACTACGGCCTCGGCCGGCAGGTCGGGCTGCCGGTTTACTCGCCGGTGGACGACAATGGCTGCCTGACCTACACCAACGACCTGCCAATGGAGCAACAGATGCCGCCCGAAATGGCCGGCAAATCCATCCTCGAAAAACACGGCAAGAGCGACGCGAATGAAGCCGTGCTGCACGAATTGCGCGTGCGCCATGCGTTGCTGCATCAGGAGAATTACCACCACAGCTACCCGCATTGCTGGCGCAGCAAGACGCCGGTCATTTTCCGCGCGATGGACCAGTGGTTCATCAAGATTGACCACGCCGTAGTGGGACAGGCGTCTCGCCTGTCCAGCGAGCGTTCCAACGCGAGCAGTGCTGGCGACGCGCAACCGGAAAGGCAAGATGCCTGTCCCACTTTCCGCCAGCGAGCTCTCGCCGAGATTGATGCCGTGAAGTGGATTCCGGACTGGGGCATCAACCGCATCAAGAGTGCCGTGCAGACGCGTCCCGACTGGTGCATCAGCCGGCAGCGCACGTGGGGCGTGCCGATTCCGGCCTTTTACGACGCGCAGGGCGAGCCCCTGCTCGATGCCCGCGTCGTCCGCAACGTGGCGCAGCTCATCGAGCAGCACGGCAGCAACGTGTGGTTTGAAAAGGACGCCGCGGAACTGTGGTCCCTGGTGAAGCCCGCGGATTGGAACGGTCCGGAAGCCGTGGCCAAGTCCGGCGACACGCTCGACGTGTGGATTGATTCCGGCAGCTCGTCACGCGCGGTGCTGATGCAGCGCCCGGAACTTTCCCGCTCCGCACTTCGCACTCCGCACTCCGCACCCGACTGGCAGGCCGACATGTATTTCGAAGGCTCGGACCAGCACCGCGGCTGGTTCCAGAGTTCGCTCCTGCTCTCGCTGGCCGGCAATGGCGCCGCGCCGTTCAAGACCGTGCTCACGCATGGCTTCATGGTGGACGCCGACCGCGAAAAGATTTCCAAGAGCAAGCAGGGCGGCTACGAGAAGCCGCAGACCGCCGAGGCCTACGTGAAGAAGTGGGGCGCCGACGTCGTGCGCCTCTGGGTGTCGTCGCAGGATTTCCGCAACGACATCGTCGTGAGCGAGGAACGCATCAACAAGGTGGGCGAAACCTACCGCGGCATCCGCAACGCGTTGCGTTACCAGCTATCGAATCTCTATGACTTCGACCCGGCAAAACATACCGTGGCGGACGATAAACTGACCGGCCTGGACCGCTGGATTCTCGCCGAGTTCAGCAAGGTGGAGGCGGACGTGCTCAAGGCCTACGACGCGCAGGAGTTCCACGTCGTTTACCAGAAGCTCAGCCAGTTCATCGCGGTGGAGCTGTCCTCGGTCTATCACGATGTGATCAAAGACCGGATGTATACCGACGCCGCCAACTCTGCTCGCCGCCGCTCGACGCAGACGGCGTTGCATCGGTTGGTAATGGGCTTGTGCAAAATGCTCGCGCCGATTCTCGCATTCACGGCGGACGAAGCGTGGGCCTTCATTCCCGGCAAGCCGACGGAAACGGTGCATGAAGCAGAGTTGAAGTCGGCGAGTTTCGTTTTGTCAGAAGCGGAACAAGCCAGTTGGAAGATGCTCTTCGAACTGCGCAATTCTGCTCTTCCCCAACTGGAGAAAGCGCGCCAAGGCAAGCAGATCGGGAAATCACTCGAAGCTGCACTTGAGCTTCATGTGCCAAACGCATTGAAGGAGGTTGTAGCAGGTCCAATTCAAACCGAGGCTGCTGTTATCTGCGAGACTCCAACTGGGCACGGCTACTCTCAAGAATACATTTCTTTATGGCCTTCATTCCTCAAGGAGGAATGGCGAGTCCAGATCCAGGAGTTGTTTGGCGTTTCCCAGTTCGCTTATCAGTTCGAGCAAACGAAGCGCCTCTGGTTTGTTGTCAAGAAAGCCGATGGCCAGAAGTGCGAGCGCTGCTGGCATTGGGAAACTGATGTGGGTTCCAGCCCAGAGCATCCCACCATTTGCGCCCGTTGCGTCGAGGCGGTGAAGCAGTTCAAAGCCTGAATTTCGGAGGTGAGAATTTGGTTGGTCGCTCTCCCTCATCCCGGCCTTCTCCCCAAGGAGAAGGAGAATTATTCGCCGGTTTTCTGAAAGATCGAGTGACTGGATTTGCCCGGCGACCTGTCGCAAAACCAAACACGCATCGGCGCGGTTCCTTCTCCCGGGGGAGAAGGTCAGGATGAGGGCGGGCAACACACCATTTGCAGATCAGGCGCATTGTATTGTCGGCCTCCGAAAGCGGAGCTGAAGCGGCAGCACTCCAGGTGCTGTCGCGTTTAGATGGTAGGTGACGACGTAAGGAGTCTCACTTTAGAAACCGGCAGGGAGATTAACAGGCGAATGGGGAGAAACGAATTGAGGATAAGTTAGAGACTCGCCACCCCGTCTCCTACCATTGTTAAGGCGCTTCGCTCAATCCCGTTCCACGGCGTCCGGCAGTTCGTTCTTGTCGTCGGTGCGGCGGGGGAAATGTTCGCCCAGCAGGGTGCCGGCTTTTTGTATGGCACTGACGATGCCCTGAGTGAATTCAGACTTCCGGAAGTGCGCGGTCATTTCCTCGGCCACCGCGCGCCAAAATGCTTCCCCGCACTTTTCATGCACGCCCTGGTCGCCGAGGATGGCAAACTTGCGTGAGCGTGGGGCCACGAAAATCAGCACGCCGTTGCGCTGCGCGGTGTTCGTCATGCCCAGGCGGGCAAATTCCTGTTGCGCGGCCACGAGCGGATCGGCGGCTTCACGGCGGCTGATGAAGACGCGGATTTCGCCGGACGTCTTCGCCTCAGCCGCCCGAATCGCGGTCACGATGGGCTCGTCGTGCAGGTGTTTGATGAATTCCTTGTCCTTCATGTCACCAGCTCCCTCCGGCGCCGCCGCCGCCAAAACTGCCGCCGCCCCCCGAGAACCCGCCTCCGGAAAATCCGCCGCCCGAGAAGCCACCGCCACCACCGGACCACCCTCCGCCGCTGCCCCAACCACCGCTGCTGTAGAAAAAGCCGCGCCGGCGGCGGGGAGACAGGAGTGAGAGAATGATGAAGCCCGCGATGATGAGGAAAAAGAGGAGCTGCGGGTTGAAGCCGTGCGAATGCGCGTCGGCGACCGTCTGGCCGGTGCCCTTGTATTCACCTTTGGTCGCGGCGAGGATGGCGTTCACCCCCGCGGTCAGTCCGCCGGCAAAGTCGCCATTGCGAAAGCGGGGCGTGATTTCGTCGTCGATGATGCGTTTGCACAGCGCATCGGGCAGCGCGCCTTCGAGACCGTAGCCGACCTGCAAATACAGCTTGTGATCCTGGACGAACACGAACAGCACCGCGCCGTTGTCCTGCTTTTGCCGGCCGACTTTCCACGCCTGGGCGACGCGGACCGTGTAATCCTCAATTGAGGAGTCCGACTGCATCCTGGGGTAGATGGCGACCAGAATCTGGCTGGACGTCTGGCGCTCGAAGTTCTCCAGCGTCTGGTTCAGTTGCTGCCGCGTGCCGGGCGAAACGACGTTGGCATAGTCATTGAAGTATTGCGCCGGCACCGGCGGGATGACCTCCGCCGCAAATGCGCCGCCGCCCAGCAGCGCGAGCAGCAGGACGGTGAACAGGCGTTGGACAGCCTTCACTTCGCGGGTGTCGTCGCGGGTTGGTTGAAGTCAAAGTTCACCTTCGGCGGCGTCTCGGCGCCGGTCGTGGCGGTGAAGAAGGGGCGCTCCTTGAAGCCGAGCGCGCCGGCGTAGAACACCGTCGGTGCCGACTTGATGGTGGCGTTGTAGGTCTGCACGGCCTCGTTGAAGCGGCCGCGTTCGACAGAAATGCGGTTTTCCGTGCCTTCAAGCTGCGCTTGCAGGTCGCGAAAATTCGCGGTGGCCTTGAGGTCCGGATAGCGTTCCGCCACGACCAGCAGCCGCGAGAGCGCGGAGGACAGGCCCTGCTGCGCCCGGTCGAACTGCGCCAGCGTTGCGGCGTCGGTGGGCGCCTTGCTCGCGTCAATTTTGACCTGGCCCACGGAGGCACGCGCGGCGGTCACTTCCGTGATGGTGGATTTCTCAAAGTTGGCGGCGCCGGATACGGTGGCGACGAGGTTGGGGATGAGGTCCGCGCGGCGCTGATAAACATTCTGCACCTGCGCCCATTGCGCGTCGGTGGCGGTTTGCAGCCGGACCAGCCGGTTGTAGCTGCCAAAGGCCACCATGACGAGGAGCACTATCAGGCCGAGCACGATGCCGAGAGCGATGACGAGTTTTTTCATAACGTTGCGCCCACGGTATCGCGGCGCCGGCGGCTGACAATTACAATTACCGCCGGCAATTCAAATGGGACGCGCGGCGGCGCGCCACGGCCGGCGGACTGCTGCCGGATTCATGGCTTGCCGCGGCGGTTTGAGTGCTGTTAAACCCTCCGCGCATCAAACACCACATGGACCCGGCCAAAACTCCTGCGCGCAATCCGTGGGCGTGGATTCCTTCGCTCTACTTCGCCGAGGGGCTGCCCTACGTGGTGGTCATGACGGTGTCCGTGATCATGTTCAAGGGGCTGGGCCTGTCGAACACGGACGTGGCGCTCTACACGAGCTGGCTTTACCTGCCGTGGGTCATCAAACCGCTGTGGAGTCCGATGGTGGACCTTTTGCGGACGCGCCGCTGGTGGATTTGGTGCATGCAACTGATCATCGGCGCCGGCTTTGCGGGCGTGGCGCTGGCCCTGCCCACGCCGCATTTCGTGCGGGCGTCGCTCGCGTTCCTGTGGCTGCTCGCCTTCAGCTCGGCGACGCACGACATCGCGGCGGATGGCTTTTACATGCTGGCGACCACGGAGCAGGAGCAGGCGTGGTTCGTGGGCATTCGCAGCACGTTTTACCGGGTGGCCACGATCGCCGGCCAGGGGCTGCTGGTAATGCTGGCGGGCCAGTTGCAGGAACACACGGGCAATCCCCGGCTCGGCTGGATGCTGTCCTTCGGGCTGGCGGCGGCGGCATTCGCCGGTTTCGGTTTGTATCACGCCTGGGTTTTGCCGCGGCCGGCGGCGGATGTCCGGGGTGATTTGAGTTCCGCGGGGAAATTCGCCGCCGAATTTGGCCGGACGTTCGTGGCGTTTTTCCAGAAGCCCAAGATTGGCCTGCTGCTGTTGTTTCTGCTGCTTTACCGGTTTGCCGAGGCGCAACTGGTCAAAATGGTGTCGCCGTTCCTGCTCGATGGGCGGGACGTGGGCGGGCTGGGGCTGACCACCACGGAAGTGGGGCTGGTCTATGGCACCGTGGGCGTCATTGCGCTGACGGTGGGCGGCATTCTCGGCGGCGTGGTCGTGGCGCGCCGCGGCTTGAAATTCTGGCTCTGGCCGATGGTGCTGGTGATGCACGTGCCGGATGCAGTGTTTGTTTTTCTCGCCTACGCCCAGCCCACGAACCTGACGCTTATCAGCACCTGCCTGGCGCTGGAACAATTCGGCTATGGCTTCGGGTTCGCGGCCTACATGCTTTACATGATCTACATCGCGCGCGGCCCGCATCAGACGGCGCACTACGCGATTTGCACCGGTTTCATGGCGCTGGGCATGATGCTGCCCGGCATGTGGAGTGGGTGGTTGCAGGATAAACTCGGTTACCCGCACTTCTTTCTGTGGGTCTTGCTGGCGACGCTGCCCGGCTTTGCGGTGACGGCGCTGATTCCGCTGGACCGGGAGTTTGGCCGGCGGGGAAGGGCGGCGGCCAAATGAGCGAATCAGTTGCCGGGTGAATGTATTGCGCGGTCGGAAGGCGCCTTGCGATGGCGCGGACTCCCTGCCACCAAACTCTCTTCAGCCCTGGCAACGTCCCCGCCACCCGCCTTCACTTCTGCACAAAGAGCGCAAGCGAGGCGGTGAAGCCGTGCAGGAAGTTCTTCTCCCCAATCGGGCCGATCTCGCCGTTGCAGAAGAAGCCCGTCAAGCCAGTCGGGCCGAGCTGTTCCTGCACCATCGCGGCGTCGTGATTCGGCCGGCCGAAGAGATTTTGACCGCGGCCGTTGCACGAGCACAGACAGGCGCCGTAAAGCGTTTTGCCGGCCAGCGCGCGGTGGGCGCGGTGCAGCAGTTCAATCATGTCCTCATTGGCCGCCTCCGCGTCGCGCCGTTGGAACTGGATGGTCTGACCGGGCCGGGGCAGGGCGCCGACCGCAATGGCACCGGTCTTGGGATCCGCACCCAGCAGGTTGCGAATCAGGAAATCCCCACGATGAAAGTCTTCCAGGTATTCATTGACGACGAGGCCGATGAACAGGTTGCCGCGTGCCTTTTTTTGTTCCGTTTCCGTGAGGTTCTGCACCGTCTCGGCCAGCACCTCGTAAGCCGGGCGATTCCCGATCTGCTGGATGAAGTTGCGGTCCACGCGGGTCAAGGTCCACGTCTCGCCAATGGGCGTGCAACCTTGCGAAAGCACGCTGGCCAGCCGGACCTCGCCGCCGACCGAGAGCGCCACGCCGCCGTCCTCGAACACGTCGCCGTTCAGATAGACCTGCGTCAGGTGCTCGTTGAAATCCCCGCTGGAAAGCCCGCCCAGCACCGGGGCGGGTGCATAGGCGGCGTTCCACGAGCGAAGCCAGCCTTCGGCGTCGATGTGGAACGGGTCCACAAACGCCAGCCAGCCGTTGGTTTCCTCGGCGGTGACGCCGCTTTCCATGTGCCAATAACCGGGACCGGTGGCTTCCTCCAGTTGTTCCTGGGTGAAGCGGGCGGTTTTCAGTTCGGCGCCCGGCAACGAGTAGAGTCCGAGCGCGAGGCCGGCGTTTTCCTCGATCTCCTCGCCGCCGACGATCAAGCCCTCGCTGGAACAGCCGAGCAAGGTGGGAATCTGGGCGTGCACGCGCAGGATTTCGAGCACCTGCCGGGCGTGCGGGAAAAACTTGGGCGTCATGAACACCAGGCCCAGCGAGACCTGCCCGCCGGGGAGCTGATGGCGTAACGCCTCGGCCCATTGTTGCAGGCCGGTTTCCTCAAACCCGCCGCTCCAGTGCGCCGCTACGGAATAAGTGCTGTTCACCCCGCCAACTTACGGTGGCAGCCGCCAATTTCAATCGCAGAGCGCCAAAACGCGCGCCGGAAAAAGTTTTTTCGCCCGGCCGCGGCCGGCGACCTTTTTGTTCGCGTCAACCGGTCCGGGTTTTTAGAATGTGGGCACACGTGGCCAGAGACATGCGCAGGCGTGCGGCGACGGCGCCCGTGGCGAAGGTGAGCGCCGGACTGCTGATGTATCGGGTGCGCGACGGAACCCTCCAGGTTCTGCTTGTGCACCCGGGCGGCCCCTTTTGGCAGCATCGCGAAAATGGCGCGTGGACCATTCCCAAGGGCGGCATCCAGCCCGGCGAGGCGCCGCTGGCGGCCGCACAGCGCGAATTCACCGAGGAAACCGGCTTCGACTGCCACGGGCCGTTCCTGCCGCTGACGGCCATCAAGCAGCGCAGCGGCAAAATCGTTCATGCCTGGGCGTTCCAGGGCGATTGCGATCCGGCGCGTGTCCGCAGCATCGCATTCTCCATGGAATGGCCGCCCTATTCCGGCCAGCAGCGCGAATTCCCGGAAGTGGATCGCGCCGCGTTTTTTCACGTCGAGGAGGCGCGCCGCAAAATCATCCCGGCCCAGGCGGCGTTCATCAAGGAACTCGTCGTAAAACTTCAGGAAAAGAAAACCCGGCCAGCGGCGGGCTGACCGGGTGAATTCTTCAAAAAGGCTGCGGCCACCGCTTACTTCTGCCACGGCGCTGTCTTCTCGTTGGCCCAGATGTCGGCGGTGGCCTGCCGCTCGCGCACGACGGCAGCCTGGCGACCATGGACGAGCACTTCCGTGGGCAACGCCCGCGAATTGTAGTTCGAGCCCATCACCGAACCGTAGGCGCCGGCGCTCAACAACGCGAGATGATCGCCTTCGCCCAGCCTGGGCAGCGGACGGTCCTTCGCAAAGTAGTCGCCGGATTCGCAAATCGGCCCGACGACATCGGAGCTGATGAGCTTCCCGCCTTTGCGCCGCAGCGGAATGATTTCGTGATACGAATCATAGAACGCCGGCCGGATCAGGTCGTTCATGGCCGCGTCCACGATGAGAAAGTTCTTCCGGCCGGTCTGCTTCACGTATTCAACGCGCGTCACCAGGATGCCCGCGTTGCCGGAAATGAACCGGCCCGGCTCCATCAGAATGCGCAGGCCCAGCGGCTGCAACAGCTTCACCAGCCGTCCGGCATACATCGCCGGCGTGATGATTTTCCGGGCCGCGGGCTTCTGCCACCATTCCGGTGAACCGCTCGCGAGCGCGTCGCGATACATGATGCCG